>JALSTO010000001.1 GCA_026983685.1 Aquificaceae bacterium
CCTTTGACCGGCTCAAAGAGCTTTTCTCCGTCCCTTCTGGGTATATCAAAGAGCCTTACATCCGCAAAACCTTTGATGGCAAGAAGACTTGCAACGTGTTCCCCCACGTTTCCTGCTCCCACTACCGATACCACCTTCCTCATAGCCATAACAAGACCTCCCTTAGCTTTTAACCTCCTGAGCCTGCTTCCTCTTTATATAGTTGAGCCTTCCTCCGCCCAAAAGGATCTCAACCTGATAGGGTGTGAGGTTGTACCTGCAGAGGATCTCCTCTCCTGTAGTCCTGTTGATCACGACTATCTCCCTACCCTCTCTGAGCCTTGCCGTGAGCTCTGGCACCTCTATATCATCCCCCAAAGAGAACTTATCGTAGTCTTCCTTGTCAATGAATTCCAAGGGGACTATACCGAAGTTGACAAGGTTGGCGTGGTGGATACGGGCAAAGGACTTGGCGATAACAACCCTAACACCTAAGAATCTGGGGGCAAGGGCTGCGTGCTCTCTTGAGGAGCCTTGCCCGTAGTTTTCACCTCCAACTATAACCCCTGCCTTACCCTTTTCCTTGATAGATTTTATCCTCGGGACGAACTCAGGGTCAACGTAGTGATAGACATACTCGGAAATTGCATAGATGTTTGACCTCAGTGGAAGTATTTTGGCTCCCGCGGGCATTATGTGATCCGTTGTTATGTTGTCTCCCACTATAAGTGCTACCTCACCCTCTATGCTTTCAGGGAGCTCATCAAAGGGAGGCAGAGGCTTTATGTTAGGACCTCTGTATATCTCCACGCTCTGCGCTTCTTCCGGAGGGAGGGGTTCAATGAAGGCTTCATCCCCGTAAGGGAAGCTCTGGGGTAGCTCAACCCTTATCCACTTTGCTCCCGTCTTCTCTGCGAGCCTCCTCGGGTCTATTATCTCACCAGCTATGGCACAAGCAACGCAGGTCTCTGGGGAAGCTAAATAGACCTTGGCGTCGGGCGTTCCCGATCTGCCCTCAAAGTTTCTGTTGAAGCTCCTGATAGAGACACCACCACTCGGAGGTGCGTACCCCATGCCTATACAAGGTCCACAGGCACTCTCAAGTATCCTTGCCCCAGCTTTCAGGAAGCTCAGAAGGGCACCGTTCTCGGTTATAAGCTCAAGAGCCTGCTTTGAGCCGGGTGCAACTGCAAAGACCACATCGGGATGGATCTTCTTACCCTCAAGGAGCTTAGCACTTCTGGTCAAGTCAACGAAGGAGGAGTTGGTGCAGGAGCCTATTACGACCTGATCAACCTTAATACCCTCTATCTCTCTCACGGGAACGACGTTGTCGGGCGAGTGGGGCTGAGCTATGAGAGGTTCAAGGCTTGAGAGGTCTATCTCTACAACCTCATCGTATTCTGCATCTTCGTCGGGAAGGAGCTCGCTCCAGTCCTCTTCCCTGCCCTGAGCTCTGAGGTATGCCCTCGTTATCTCATCGGAAGGGAAAAGGGATGTTGTCGCCCCGAGCTCAGCTCCCATGTTGGTTATCGTTGCCCTTTCGGGAACGGAGAGCTCCTTAACACCTTCTCCGAAGTACTCAAATATCTTCCCGAGACCACCCTTGACCGTAAGCCTTCTGAGGAGCTCAAGGATTATGTCCTTGGCAGTCACCCAGTCGGGCATCTTCCCGGTGAGCTTTACGCCGACTATCTTAGGCATCTTCAGGTAGAAAGGCTCTCCCGCCATCGCGGCTGCAACGTCAAGACCCCCAGCGCCTATGGCAAGCATACCCACTCCACCGCTGGTTGGTGTGTGGGAGTCTGAGCCGAGAAGTGTTTTGCCGGGCTTTGCAAACCTCTCCACATGGACCTGATGGCATATACCGTTTCCGGGCTTTGAAAGCCATATACCGAACCTCTTGGCAACACTCATCAGGTACTTGTGGTCATCGGGGTTCCTGAAGTCCGTCTGGAGCATGTTGTGGTCTATGTAGCTTACAGAGAGTTCGGTCCTTACCCTCGGGACTCCCATAGCCTCAAGCTCAAGGTAAGCCATAGTTCCCGTTGCGTCCTGGGTAAGGGTCTGGTCTATCCTTATAGCTATCTCCTCACCGGGCTCCATCTTTCCCGAGACGAGGTGCTCCCTGATTATCTTCCAGGCGACAGTGCCCTTTGCCATATCAAACCTCCTGCAGGTAAAACAACGTTTTAGAAGGATTAACCTATTTTAAGCCTTTTGTCAAGGATGGCAAAGGAAGGGAATTTGACCGACAGAGGGATGAAGTTTTGAATAGAATTATCCCCCATGGGGAAGATAGCTTACGTGTTTCCGGGACAGGGTTCTCAGTATGTAGGTATGGCTTACGACTTTTACAGGGAGTTCCATCAATCCGCTGACGTTTTTCACGAGGCGGAGCAGGCTCTCAGGATGTCCCTACCGGACCTCGTTGACACCGTACTCAAGGGACCCGAGGAGAAGCTAAGCAAGACCATTTACACCCAGCCGGGGATACTCGTAGCCTCCTACGCCATATACAGGGTAATGGAAGACGAGGGCTTTCCCAAACCTGACTACGTTGCGGGACACTCCCTCGGAGAGTACACAGCACTCCTCGTTGCGGGTGGTATTGAGCTCTTTGAAGCGGTCAGGCTAACGTACCTGAGAGGTAAGTACATGCAGGAGGCTGTTCCTGAAGGAAAAGGAGCTATGGCTGCCATCCTTAAGCTTTCTCCGGAAGAGGTTGAGAGGATATGCGAAGAGGCGAAGAGCTACGGAGTGGTTGAGCCAGCCAACTACAACTCCCCCCAGCAGACGGTCATATCCGGGGAGAAGGTAGCGGTTGAAAAGGCTGGTCAGATAGCCAAAGATAGGGGTGGAAGGGTTATACCCCTCAAGGTCTCCGTCCCATCCCACTGCTCCCTAATGAAGGATGCGGCGGATGCTTTCAGGCTGAAGCTCGCCCAGACACCCATAAAGAACATTGAGATCCCCATTGTCCAGAACTACACCGCAGAGGAACACAGGATGGCTCACGAGATAAGGGAGAACCTCTACAGACAGATATTCTCCCCCGTGAGGTGGTACCAGAGTGTCATGTACATGGTTCAAAAGGGAGTGGACACCTTTGTTGAGGTGGGTCCGAAGAACGTTCTGAGCAAGCTTATTCAGCAGACAGTTCCGGAGGTCAGGGTCTTTAACGTTGAAAGATTGGAGGATCTTGAAAAGGTAAAGTCCGCTCTTTAGATTAAAAAACTTGGGAGGCCAGCATGGGGGCGATAGGACCATACCACTACAAGGTCTGGGTTATAGGGGAGGTCCTTGACAGGTACGAAAACTGCAAGAACGGTGCACGGAAGCCAAAGGGAAAGCTCTTCGTCAGGGCGAACACAGAGGAGAAGCTGAACAGAAACGCTTACTTTGAGAGCATTGTCATCTACGCGGTGGACGTTGAGAGTATGATAGAGAGGCTTGAATACCCGCTGAATGAAGTGATAAGGAAGAGATACTTTGAGGGTGATGTGAGGACATTTATGGAAGACTTCGGTATAGGGAGCAGGAGGGAAGCAAGAAGATTGATTGTGAGGGCTGTAAATAAATTCTTCAGTGAGATAGAGAGATACAGAAAGAGAAGCAGAAAGAGTGCTTAATCCTTCAGAAAGAGTCTGTTCTCTTCATACCAGCCCCAAACCGTGGGAAAGAGGTTTTCAAACTTATCGTAGATTGCCATGAGGCTCTCTGGGGTGGCTATGAATATCATCGGCTGTTTCTCAGTTATTATCCTGAAGGCTTTCCTGTAGATCTCAACCCTCTTCTTGGGGTCAAGCTCCACCGCTCCGCGGTCCATCAACCTATCAACCTCAGCCTCCCATTCGGTTGCGGGTTTTTCCTGCCTCGGATACCACATGTGAAGGCTTCCAGAAGAGTGCCAGACGTTCCTCCCGAAGTGGGGGTCTATTGAGCCCGTAAGCCCTATTATCACCGCCTCCCACTCGTAGGGTGGAGACGTGAGACGGGAAACGAGACTGTTGAAGTCTATCGGCTGGAAGTGAACCTCAACACCGATCTTCTTCAGGTCCTCCTTTATTATGTTGCCTATGGTCTCCCTCTCCTTGTTGCCCGCGTTCGTTATGAGGGTAAACTTGAGCTTGTGTCCCTCTTCATCCTCAAGGATACCATCCCCATCCCTGTCCCTGAAACCTATGCTTTCTAAAAGCTCCTTAGCCTTCTCAAGGTCGTAGGGGTACTCGGGATAATAGCCTTCAAGGTAGTAGGGTCTGTTAGCTTCGGTTATAGGTGTGTAGAGGGGCTTGGCGAGCCCGTTGTAAACGAGCTGACATATTCCCTCCCTGTCTATAGCGTGGGATACAGCCCTCCTGAAGATCGGATTTCTGAACCAGCGGAGCTTGTACTTCGGAATCTTGGCGTTCGGGTTCTGGTTGAAGACGAGGAATGTAGTTGAGGGCGTTGAACCGAGGTCGTAAAGGAGAACCTTCCCCTTCATCCTTGCAACCTGCTGTATGTCCTGAGGTCTGAGACCTATATAGTCCACCTCACCGCTCTTGAACTTCAGAAGCGCTGTATCTGGGTCGCTCACTATTATGCCCACCCTCCTCTCAAGGTAGGGGAGTCTACTTCTCTCCTCATCCCTCTCGTAGTAGTAGGGATTTCTCTCATAAACTACCCTCTGACCCTTGATGTACTCCTTTATAACCCAGGGACCCGTTCCCACTATCTCCTTTGGGTCTGTGTTTACGTTCCACGTTGTGTTAAATTTTCCTTCCTTCACAGCCTTCTCAAGCTTGTGCTTCGGGAGGATATCAGCACTCAGGGCGTTGAGGAAAGGGGCAAAGGGCTTCGGTAGTATGAACCTGACGGTGTAGTCGTCCACCTTCTCAACCTTTATCTTTTTGCCGTCCACCGTCAGTATGTCACGGGTTGAGGAGGGTATGGAGTCGTTGTAGTAAACTTCGTTGAAGGTAAAGATGACATCGTCCGCTGTAAAGGGAGTTCCGTCGCTCCATTTTACGTCCTTCCTCAGGTAGAAGGTCCAGACCTTCCCGTCCGGGGATACCTCCCACCGCTGGGCGAGGTCCGGCTTTACCTCCATGGTCTTAAGGTCAAGCCTCGTGAGTCCGGAAAAAACACCAGAGAGAACAGCGGTTGAGGTAGTCTCCTGGGCGAGGGCTGGGTTGAGCGTTTTAGGATCACCGCTCAGGATAAAGTAAAGGGTTCCCCCTCTCCTGCCGGGCTTGGGATTGAAGTCTTTCGGGTCAACCCGTATGAACTCAACCTTTCCTGCGGAAGGAGACTCAAGAAGGTGGAAGGGAAGGAAAAGGAAAAATATCAGCAGAAGAGCTGTGACAACCGGCTTCATACCCTTTTTATGATATACTTGTTATCGCCATGGTAAGGGTTGAGATAGTTACACCTCAGGGTCTCTCCTTCTCAAAAGAGGTTAAGTCCGTAAACATACCCACCGTTGAAGGGGAGATAGGAGTTCTTGAAGGACACATGTACCTGATGACACTTCTGAGGCCCGGACTCGTCTATTTTGACGGAGATGAGAAAAATGGAATGGCTGTAGGATGGGGTGTGGTTGATGTGACCCCTGAGAAGGTCCTTGTGTTGGCTGAGGAAGCCTACGAGGTAGGTGAGATCGATGTTGGAAAGGCTAAGCAGGAGTTTGAGGAGGCGATGAGAAAGCTCGCCACCGCCCACACCTTGGAAGAGATCAAGGAATGGGAGAAGATAAAGGAAAAAGCTCAGGCTCTCCTTGAAGTGGTTGAAAGAATCAGATAGAGCTGTTCCCTTCTTCAGGGGAAAGGTAAAGTTTTTCCAACCCCAGAAGCACAGGATATCAGTTGACCTGATCGTCTTCCTATCAAAGCTAAAGGGTATAAAGAGGAGCAGTAAAGTAGCAGACTTAGGGGCGGGCTTTGGCTTCCTATCCGTGGTCGTAGCCAAGAAGTT
>JALSTO010000002.1 GCA_026983685.1 Aquificaceae bacterium
TGCGGTTGTGCCCGTTCTCTCCCTTAGCTGGAGTATGAGCCTGTCTATGACCCTGCTCGTTATAGGGTCAAGACCGGAGGTGGGTTCGTCGTAGATTATCAGCTTTGGGTTTGTGGCTATGGCTCTGGCTATGGAGACCCTCTTTCTCATACCTCCCGAGAGCTCCGAAGGCATGAGGTCAAGGACATCTTCGTCAAGGTCAACCAGCCTGAGCTTCTCAAGGGCTATCTCCCTTATCTCCTTCCTCCCCATATTGGTGTGCTCAAGGAAGTAAAAGCCGACGTTTTCCCACACCTTCAGGCTATCAAAGAGAGCTCCCTCCTGAAAGACGTAGCCTATGTTCTCCCTGAGCCTGCCTACCTCCTCAAGGGAAAGGTCTGGTACGCTCTTGCCAAAGACTATCACCCTGCCAGAGGTTGGTTTCCACAGCCCCACTATGTGCTTGGTTATCGTGGTCTTTCCACTTCCGCTCCCACCTATTATGGAGAATATCTCCCTCTCCCGGACCTCAAAGCTGACACCCTTGAGTATCCTTCTACCCTCTATCTCTTTGTAGAGGTTCTCAACCTTCACTACCGGCTCGCTCACAGCAGACCCCCGTGGAGGTACGGGTTGAACTTCCTCTCGTAGCCTATGGTTGTCTCCTCGTAGTGCCCGCAGACAACAACAGTTTCATCGGGAAGCTCCGAAAACACCCTTTTCAGAGACCTCTTGAGCTTTTCGGGGTCCCCACCCGGAAGGTCCCACCTTCCAACGCTACCCTTAAAGAGAAGGTCTCCCGCTATCAGAACACCCTCTTCCTGAATGTAAAAACAGCAGAGACCCGGTGTATGTCCCGGCGTGTGCATCACCTTAAGCTTGAGCTCTCCCACCGCTATCTCCATACCCTCCTCAAGGTGAACGTCGGGAGGTGGACAGGGCTCCGCCTTTATGTAGCTGGCAAACCCCTCCCATATCTCGTCTTCAATGAGATAGGTATCCTCCGGATGAAGGTAGAATGGAACCCCGAAATATTCCTTCACCCTCCTGACCTGACCCACGTGGTCTATGTGTCCGTGGGTGTTGAGAACGGCGACCACATCAAACTCGCGGGCGACCTCAATTATCCTGTCCGCATCCGCCCCTGGGTCTATGATTACAGCCTTACCCGTCCTGTCATCCGCAAGGATTGAGCAGTTCACCGCAAGAGGTCCCACAGGAATAACCTCAAGGATCATCCCCATGCCTTCTATGATAACTCCGAGTCCTTTAAAAAGACCACCGTCACGCCAGCTCCGCCCTCCCTCGGGTAAGCCTCCCTGTAAAAACGAACCTTATCTGACTTGGAGAGGAATTCGTGAACAACGCTTTTAAGAACACCCTTCCCAACGCCGTGAATGACTTTAACACTCTTGTGTCCTGCATAGTAGGCTTCACTTAGGAATCTCTCAAGTTCCACAAGGGCTGTGTTCGCATCCATACCTATAAGATTTATCTCGGTTCTTGAGAGGGACCCCTTCGGGGTGGTGGGGAGTTCTGCTTTTCTCTTCTTCTCAACCTTCCTGAGAGACTCAAGGGGAACCCAAGCTTTCATCCCCTCAAAGCTGACCCGTGCTTTGCCTTCCTTTATCTGGGTAACCTTACCCTCCTTTCCCATGAATTCAACCCAGTCTCCTACCTCTATCTTCTCCACCTCTTTGGGAACAAAGAGGCTCAGCTGTTTCTCCTGCTCTTCCACAAACCTTCTTAGCTCCTCCCTGTCCTTTGCCCTTTTGAGTAGCTCCTCTCCCTCGGTGAGGAGCTTCCTCAGATAGCTCTTAGCCTCTCTGTAAGCTTCCTTCCATCCCCTCTTCTTGAACTCCAAGTACTCCTTAGACAGCGCCTCGTACTTCTCCTTCTCCCTGCTGAGCTCCTCCTTCAGCCTCTCAATCTCCGAGAGTTTTCTCTCATACTCCCGGGTGTAGTCGGAAAGTTTCTCAACCGCACCCATGTACTCCCTTCCGGGAGCCTGAAGATGCCTCTGGGCTATCTCAAGGACCTCCTCCGGTATCCCGTACCTCCTTGCCACCTCAAAAGCCATGCTCTCACCCACCGTGTTGTAAGCTATCCTATAGAGGGGCTTGAGGGTTTCCCTGTCAAAGAGGACGCTTGCGGGAACGAAGTAATCGGAGCTGACAGCGTAGAGCTTTATGGGCGTGTGGTGGGTGTTGGCAAATACCCATACGTTCCTATTCTTGAGGTACTCAAGGATACCTATACCCAGAGCGGAGCCCTCAACGGGGTCTGTTCCCGCACCGAGTTCGTCAAAGAGGACGAGGCTGTCCTCATCAGAGTTGGGAAGGAATTGGGCTATGTTGTGCATGTGAGAGGAGAAGGTTGAAAGGCTCTGTTCTATGCTCTGCTCATCCCCCATATCCACAAAGACATTCTTGAATACCCTTATGGTGCTTTCCTCCGAGAGGGGAACGGGTATGGCACTCTGAACCATCAGGGACACGAGACCGAGGGTTTTGAGGGCTACCGTCTTTCCGCCGGTGTTGGGTCCTGTGAGTATCAATCCCCTTTTATCCTTCAGGATTATATTCACGGGTACGGTTTCAGGGTTTATAAGGGCGAGTATCGGGTGCTTTACTTCTAAGAGCTCAACGTAATCACCCAACCTCGGGAACGCACCTCCATAAGAGGAGGCGAGCTTTACCTTAGCCTGAAGGAGGTCAACTTCCACAAGCGCGGAAAAGCTTTCCTCAATCTTCTGGGAGAAGTCCCCAACGTAGGAGGTTATCCTCTTGAGTATCTTCCTTACCTCCTCTTCCTCCCCCCCCTTGAGCTCTGTGAGCTTGTTGTTCAGCTGAACAACGAACTGAGGTTCAACGTAAGTGGTGTAGCCGGAGGAGGAGGTGCCATGAACTATTCCAAAGACCTTCTTGACCTGAGAGCTCTTGACCGGAACGACGTACCTGTTGTTTCTCAGGGTTATTATCCTGTCGGTGAACACTTTGGAGGCGTCGGGACGCTTGAAGAGGCTCTCCAGCCTCTCCATTATCTCCTTCTCTATGTTTCTGATTGATCTCCTTATTCTGAAGAGCTCTTCGCTCGCGGAGTCCTTGACGAAGCCCCTCCGGTCAATGGTTGACTCAATCAGGTTCTCAAGGGAGGAGAACTGGTGAAGCTTTCTTGTGAGCTTCCTGAGAGGAACTTTCTCTCTTGCGGACTCTCCAAGGACCCTCCTGACCTCTTTGATCAGCTTGAGAACTTCATTAAGCTGGAGGAGCTCCTCCACACTGAGGACAGCTCCTTCAATCTTTGACCTCCTGAGGGCTTCCCTTACGTCTGGAAAGCTGTAAAGGGTAAGACCTTCTACCTCGGAGAAAGCTCTGTAGAGCTCTATCTCGGACTGTATCCACTCCCTATCCGTTGAGGGAGAAAGGGAATCTATGAGCTCCTTGGTCGCCTCGGAGTGGGCGAGCTCCTTAAGACGCTCCTTTATCGCCAGAAACTCAAGCCTCTGGAGGTCTTGCTCTCTCATATACCGAGTACATCAAACATTGAGTACATTCCCTTAGGTTTACCCTTTATCCACTTTGCAGCCTCAACTGCTCCCTTGGCGAAGGTATCCCTTGAACTCGCCCTGTGGGTGAGCTCAAGCCTCTCCCCAAAGCCTAAGAAGAATACCGTATGGTCTCCAACCACATCACCGCCCCTGAGGGCGAAGACACCGAGTTCTTTATCCTTTCTTGGAGCCTCTCCTTCCCTGCAGTGGACCATCCTTTCCAGCTGGGCTGTTTCCCTAAGTATGTTTGCAAGCTTAACGGCAGTTCCGCTCGGGGCATCCTTCTTGAACCTGTGGTGAATCTCAACTATCTCCATATCAAAGTTCTTGTCCCTGAGCACCTTGGCGGTTATCTCAACGAGCTTGAATAGAAGATTAACCCCAAGGCTCATGTTGGGTGAGAGGAGGACAGGAGCCCTTTCGGAAGCCTCCTCTATCTCCTTTAGTTCACTCTCTGTAAATCCAGTCGTCCCTATCACAACTCCCTTTCCGTCAAGGGCTGTAAGCTTTGTATGCCCAACCGCTGCGGTTGTATTGCCCGAGAACTCAACGACGACATCGCAGAGGGGGAGGAGTTCCTCAAGCCTGCTGGTAAGGGGAACACCTTTTAGTTCCTCCTTTCCAGATGCCTCTCCCAGGTCAAGGGAAGGTATACAGTCGGGGTGTTCAACACCCCCCGCGATCTCCACCTCCGGGTCTTGAAGAGCTATCTCAATTATCCTCCTCCCCATTCGCCCGAGAGCTCCACAGACAACGACCCTCGTCATTCTTCCTCCTCTCCAAATATCATGTTCTCAAGCTCGTTCACAGCCTCCTCCGCCTGGTCTGGAGGGACAACCGATGGGTACAGGGCGACCCTCACTCCCTCCTTGAAGAGGAACCTTGCTATAAGGTCCTGAAGCTTCTCAAGCTCCTCAGGGGTGAGGTCATCCCTGATGCTCTCCTCAACCGCTCTGTTTGTCACGAAGAAGCCAACCAAGCTGAAAGGTACTGCAACGTATTGCTCTTCCATAACTCACCTCGCTACTGGTTTTTAGTAATAATATCATCTACGGAAGATGTGGAAAAGAATTAAGTTCAGAGCAGTGCTTGCACTGATGCCCCTGATAACCCTTCTCGTGAGGATAGTTGCCCGGTCCATAAGATGGAAAAAGAGGTACGACTTTGACAGGGATACCAGAACGATCTACGCCCTGTGGCATGGACAGGCTTTAGCCTTAGCCATGTTCGGTATGGACAGAGGCATCTACACCATAGCGAGCAGGTTCAGGGATGGAGAGGTAGCCACAAGGCTCCTTAAGGGAATGGGCTTCAGGGTTGTAAGGGGTTCAAGCGAAGAGGGCAGGGCTGAGAAGGGAGGGAGAACAGGAACCATCCAGCTTATAGAGGTCCTCAGGAAGGGAAAAAACGTTGCCATAACGGTTGACGGTCCTAAAGGACCTGCCTTCAAGGTTAAAAAGGGAGCTGTTTTCCTTGCCCAGAAGACAGGAGCGAAGATAGTTCCGGTGGTAGCGGAGTTTGATAAGGCTATAGTCCTCAACACGTGGGATGGATTTACCATACCTTACCCCTTTACCCGTGGGGTAGTAAAGATCGGAAAACCTATAACCGTATCGGAGGAGGACGACCTTGAGCTCAAGAGGAGGGAGCTGGAGAAAGCTCTCTACGAGCTCTCCTCTTCGGAGGCTTTCTCTTAGGAGGATATATGATATCCGCAACCCTTGGAGCTATGACGAAGATGAAGCTTCCAAGAAGCGCAGTTGCAAAGATGAAGGGTATGGATATGAGCTTAACGTTTGGCTCTAAGGAAGCTATGATTACGGAGAACTCTCCCCTGGGGATGAAGGAGAGGGACGTTCTGAGTCTCGCCTTCCTCTTCATGCCGTAGATGTAAGAGGCTATGTAGGTTGATACAACCTTTAGAACCACTCCCATGAGTATGAGAATCAGGACAAAGGGAAGGTTCTGAGGAACTACGAGCTCGCTATCGTAAGCGAAAAAGAAAAAGAAAACGCCTATTGATAGCTCCTTGAAGGCTGAGAGGTGGTGCTCTATGTTCTCCATTACCCGGCTCTCGGGAACGAGGACACCCAGAAGGAAAGCACCGAGCGCCTCCGAAAGACCCATCTCCTTAAAGAAGAGCCCGAGGGCGAGAACACCACCGAGAAGGAAGAACACAAAGCTCTCCTCCTCAGAGGCTCTGTCCAGCCACCCCTTTAACCTCGGAACAAGGAAGGTGTATATAAAGTAAAAGACAACAAGGACTAAGAG
>JALSTO010000003.1 GCA_026983685.1 Aquificaceae bacterium
AGGCTCTCCGCCATACTCCTTTATGTTCCTCAGCTCTTCGTACCCCCTCACTAGGGTTGTATAAGAGAGGTTTCCCTCCTCCTGATAAGAATTAGACTCCACAGGGAGGCGCGCTGGAAGGGGCTCGGGGAAAACTATCACTGAGACATCAACCTCAACCTCTATGTACCTGACGAACATACCGAGTGGAAAGTCGGAGCTTACCTCAAGCCTAACCTTTCCTACCGCACCCCTTCTTGGAAAGACCAAAAAGAGTTGTTCCTCAGCAGGCTTGTCCGTTATAAGAGGAAAGAGGGCGCTGTCAATCGGGGAGGAGACTCTTACCAGAAAAGAAGGGAGTCTCCCCTCTTTCTTAGCTACCAGTCTGAAGCGTGTTTTTCTACCCGCAAAGACCTCCTCCGGAGGTATCAGGATTAGCCTTATTCCCCTTATGTTTATGATAGAGCTGAGCCCCGATATCAGCATGAGGGCGAGCATAGAAGAGACTATCATGTAGAGGAGGTTGTTCCCCGTATTGGCGGCGGCAACTCCGAGGAAAACCGTAACTCCAATGAATACGCTTCCGGACCTCTTTACCTTTACCCTCATCTCTTCTTGATCAAGTTATCCCCCAGTATGTTGAAGGCGAGTATCGTTAGAAAGATAGCCATCCCCGGTGATAGCATCCAGGGGAAGGAGGAGAGAACGTTTGTGTTCCTTACTTCAGAGAGCATGTTTCCCCAGCTCGGTTCTGGCTCCTGAATGCCAAGCCCAAGAAGGCTTAGGGCAGCTTCTCCCAGTATGTAGGCAGGTATTGATAGGGTGGCTGAGACTATCAAATAGTAGTAGGTGTTGGGAAGGATGTGCTTCCTCAGTATCCTGAAGGTTCCCGCACCGTAGGTCTTTGCAGCAAGAACGAACTCCTTTTCCCTTATGGAGAGCACCATGCCCCTTACGACCCTTGCAAGACCAGCCCAGCCAAAGAGTGAGAGTATGAAGACTATCATCAGGAATATCTGCCCGCTCGTCATTTCAAGGGGAAACACCGCCCTAAGGGAGAGAAGGAGGTAGAAGGTGGGTATTGACATCAGTATCTCAACGAGCCTCATTGTAAGGGTATCAACCCTTCCCCCAAAGTATCCTGATACCCCGCCTACTATCGCACCTATGAAGAAGGTCACGATAGTCCCGATTATCCCGACTCCAAGGGAGTACCTCGCTCCGTATAAGAGCCTTGAGAACACGTCCCTTCCCAGCTTGTCACCACCCAGGAGGTAGAGCCTGCACGGAGGTTCAACAGAGAGGAGTTTAAAGCCAAACTCCGTTCTCGTGAAGAATCTGAGCGGGCAGGAGACGTTCTTTTTCTCCTCATAAACCTTAAAGAGAGGGTCCTTCAGCTCGTACAGGTTTATGTAAGGGAGGGTTAGTCTTCCATCTTTGAAGAAGTGAATCCTTGTCGGCGGGTGATAGGGCTTCGCCCTGTTCTGGAGGTCGTAGGGATAGGGAGCTATAAAGTCAGCCAGAAGGGCTGAGCCGAAGAGTATAGCTATCAGAGTAAGGGAGAACTTAACGCCGCTGTTCACCATAAATGATTATAATTAAGGCATGAGGAAGAGCGAGCTTGTATCTATGCTCCTTTATAACGTTGCCCTTGAGCATTCCGCCATAGTCCAGTACCTTTACCACATATTCCTGATAAACAACGCTGAGATCACGGAGGAGATTGAGAAGATAGCCCGTCAGGAAATGCGTCACATGAAGTGGTTTGCCCAGAAGGTGGTTCAGCTTGGAGGAGAGGTTGAGCTCAAAAGGGTTGAGGAAGCTATAAAGGTGGGAGGTCCCGACTGGGCGAGCATGATAGAAAAGGATGTGGATGCGGAACAGCTTGCCATAGACACATATACAGAACAGCTGGAGGTTGTGAAGGACGACTCGGTGAAGAAGCTTTTGGAAAGAGTGATAAATGATGAAACCCAACACAGACACGAGTTCTCCGAGCTCCTTGAACAGGTGAAGGGCATGGAGCTGAGCGAGGAGGAAAGAAAGGAAGCGGATGAGAAGACCGCGGTTCTTATAAACAAGCTACTTCAGGAGGAGTACAGGATAATCCTTGATTACCTAAAGAACTTCTTCCACTCAAAGAACTGCGAGTACAGGGACATAATGCTGGACCTTGCCATTGAGAGCATGGTTCACATGGGCGAGCTGGGAGAGAAGCTCGGAGAGATGGGTGCTACCCCAGACCTCAGCATGCCGGAGATAAAGGGCTCAAGGGGTGTGGAGGAGCACATTCTTTACGAAGAAGCGTCTGGCAGGGAGTACACCGATATCAGCAAAGAGATCTCAGATCCTTCTCTCAAGAGGCTCCTTGAGTGGATAAACTCTCAGGAAGAGTACCACAGGCAGAGGCTTTTAGAGTTCATGAGGAGGATGAGAAAGCTTACCGTGGGGGACCTTAAGAAGAGAGACTGAGCCTACCTTCAAGGTCCTTTATGAAGTGGTTTGCTGTTCTTCCAGAAAAGCTACCCCTCTCGGTAGCCCATCTGAGGGCTTCACTCTCAAGCCTCTGAACATCTACATTCAGACCCCGCCTCCTTGCCAGCTCCCTGACTATGCTCAGATACTCCTCCTTTCCGAAGGCGAAGAAGCCGAGCCTTATCCCGAAGCGATCTATCAGCGATATCCTCTCCTGAAGGCTCTCGGAAGGGAATTTCTCCTCTATCTCAAGGTCAGGGATGAGGTGTCTCCTGTTGGAGGTTGCGTAAACGAGAACGTTCTCAGGTCTTTCTTCAATATCGCCCTCAAGGAGGGACTTCAGAAGCTTGAAGCTGTCCTCCTCAGGCTGGAAGGACAGATCATCAAAGAATAGAATGAACCTCTGCTCCCTTCCCCTTAAAATGCCGTATAGGTCCGATAGTGAGGGTATATCGCTCTTCTGCACCTGAACTATGCGGAGACCCTGTGCCCCGTAGGGCTTTAAAAGGGACTTCACGAGGGAGGACTTTCCTGTTCCCCTCTCACCCCAGAGAAGGACATCGTTGGCGGGCAATCCCCTAACGAACTGCTCGGTGTTCCTGAAGAGAACCTTCTTCTGTCTGTCAACGTGCATCAGCTCTTGCGGGTCCGGGATTGATGGATAGGGCACAGGCTCAAGCCTTCCTCCTTTGAGTCTGAAGGCGAGGTGCTCTTTAAAGAAATCGTCCGTGTACTCCTCCTTATCAAGGGTAGGCATAAAAAGCCTCAGGAGTTCTTCAATCCGCTCCATAACTGAATAGGATTATAATTTCCCATAGCTTCGGAGGGAAGGGCTTGACTTTTAAGAATATTAGAATATTCTAATATTCTAAATTTGGAGGGTACGAGGTATGGTGTGGATACTCCTCTTTCTTATAGCCAGTTTTGGTTTCTCACAGGAGCTTACCCTTGAGAGGGTCCTCAGGGATACTCTGGAAAAGAACCTTGAGATAAAGGCTCTGAAGCACGAGCTCAAATCCTACGAGAGGGAGTATCTCTCCGCAAGGGCAAACCTCTTTCCAAACCTCAAGCTTGAGGAAAACTTCACGAGGACGGATATACCAGCTTTCGTACTCTTCACAAAGCTCAATCAGGAGAGGGTCCAACCTGCAGACTTTACCCCCTCAAGCCTCAACGACCCCGATGCAGTAAGTAACTTTGAGACCAAGCTGAGCATTGAGATTCCCCTCTGGATGGGTGGGAAGATAAGGGCTTACAGGGACATAGCCCTCTTAAAGAAAAGGGCGCAGAAGAAAACCACGGATAGAAAGGAAGAGGAGATTCTCTTCAAGGCTTACGAGGCTTTCCTGAGAGCATCTCTCTCAAGGTCCGCCATCAGCGTTGCCAAGAAAAACGTAGAGGATGCCCGTGAACACCTGAGGCTTGCACAGAAGCTTCGCAAGGTAGGGATGGCTCTCCTGTCGGACGTTCTGAGAGCTCAGGTGTTCCTGAGCAAGGCTGAGGAGGCTCTTACCGAAGCTCAGAACAACTACGAAATCTCTCTGAAGGCCCTCGGTCTTGTTGCCAACACGGACTATACTGGCATGGAAGTCCCAGAGCTGAAGGAATGCCCCCAGCTTAACAGGGAGGAGCTAAGAAGAAGGGCTCTTGAGAGGAGAGAAGACCTGAAGGCTATGGAGGACTACATAAGGGTCATGAGGAAGAGCTACAGGGCATCCCTCTCGGGTATCCTTCCGCAGGTGGTAGCCTTCGCCTCTTACAGCCTTTACGACAGAAACACTCCCCTTGGCTCCGATGGAAAGGGCTACATCTTCGGTCTCAGCCTTACCCTCAGCTTCAATACAGGACTCTCAGATATACACAAAGCAAGGAGCTTCAAGGACAGGGAGAGGGCTCTCGTGAGCAGGAAGGAGTTTCTCAAAAGGGCGATACTGTTCGGGATTGATAAGGCATACTCGGAGTATGAGACCGCTCTCCGATCCCTGAAGTCAGCTCGGGCGAGGGTCAGGTCCGCAGAGGAGGTAGTCAGGATAGTGGGCAAGAGATATGAGAGTGGTCTCGCCCGAATGGTTGATCTCCTGGATGCCCAAACCCAGCTTGAGAACGCAAGGCTTGATTACATACAGGCTCTATACAGATGCAACCTCAGCTACGCCAAGGCTTTACTTGAAGCAGGTCTCATCAAGGAGGTGCTCAGATGAAAGGTCTTATGAAGTACTTTTTCTTCCTCTTCATTCCCGTTGTTCTGATAATACTCTGGCTTTCAGGAGTCTTTCACCCGAGGATCTCTGCCAAAGAGATAACCCGTGAGGTAAAGGTAGTTGAAGGAGTAAAAGTAGGAAGGGTGAAGGTTATGAACAGAAGCCTCCTTTCCTTCGCTGGCACGATCGTCCCAACCGATAGGGCGGAGATATCCACGAGGAGCATGGGGTACGTGAGCTACGTTGGCGTGAAGGAGGGCCAGTACGTC
The DNA here is from genome assembly GCA_026983685.1 of Aquificaceae bacterium. GTDB lineage: Bacteria > Aquificota > Aquificia > Aquificales > Aquificaceae > Hydrogenivirga. The sequence goes on from JALSTO010000003.1 coordinate 4,925, forward strand.
AAAAAAGGAGAGCTCCTGCTCAGGATTGACCCCCGGGACACGAAAGCCCAGATAGAAGTTGCTCGTCAGAGGGTTGTTCAGGCTCAGAAGCAGTATAAGGCTTCCTTAGCTCAATATGAGGTGGCGGAAAAGACCTACAGGAGGTTCAAAGCCCTCCTCAAGGCTGGTGCGGTTACCCCTCACGAGTTTGATCAGGTTGAAGCTCAGTACAAGTCCGCCAAGGCACAGCTTGAAGCTGCGAGGTCAGGGGTGGAGATGGCGAGGCAGAACCTGAAGGCTGTACAGGCCAACCTCTCCTACACAGAGGTGAGGGCTCCCTTCAGCGGTTATGTTGTTTCCAAGAACGTTGACGTGGGAGATATAGCCAGACCCGGCTACCCCCTCATAGTCATGGAGAAGACCCCCTACAGGGTTGAGGTGAGCCTCCCTGAGAGACTCTACCGCAGGGTGAAGGTGGGGGATACTCTCTTGGTCTATGTGGAAAGTCTCAAGAAGAAGACCTATGCGAAGGTCGTGGAGGTACAGCCCTCTGTTGACCCTTCCAGCAGGACCTTCAGGGTAAAGGCTCTCCTCAGAGATAGGGACATCAGGAGCGGTTTCTACGTCAAAGTCTTTGTAGAGGAACCCGTGCACAGAATGATCCTCGTCCCTGAAAGGGCTGTTTACAAGAGATGGGACTTTACGGGCGTCTGGGTGGTGAAGCCCGATAACACCCTTGAGCTCAGGCTCGTCAGGTTGGGAAGGAGGATAGACGGGTACGTAGAGATCCTCTCCGGGCTTGAAGGGGATGAAAGGATAGTGGTGGATGGTCTTGAAAGAGCCTGCGAAGGTTGCAGGGTAGGAGGTTGAGAAGATGTAC
>JALSTO010000004.1 GCA_026983685.1 Aquificaceae bacterium
TTAAACTTCCTGGGGAGGTCGCCTGGAGATGCATAAATATAGCCTGCCCTGCTCAGGTTGTCCTCAGACTCAAACACTGGGGAAGCAGGGAAGCGATGGACATAAGAGGGCTCGGGGAGGCAACCGCAAAAGCTCTGCACAACGCGGGTCTGGCAAAGGATGTGGGAGACCTCTATTATCTCAAGCCCGTTGACATCATGAAGCTACCGGGCTTTGCAGAGAAGTCAGCATATAACCTCTACAACGCCATTCAGGAGTCAAAGAAGAGGGGGCTTGACAGGGTTCTATACGGACTGGGTATAAGATATGTGGGGCTGACGACTGCCAAGAAGCTCGCTCAGGTGATAGAGAGCATTTGGGACCTAAGGGATATGCCCCTTGAGAGGCTGATAGACATTGAGGGCATAGGTGAGATCGTGGCGAGAAGCATAAAGGAGTTCTTCTCAAGGGAGGAGAACTTAAAGGTAATTGAGAAGCTGGAGAAGGCTGGAGTAAAGCTCAGGAGGAGCGAGCTTGAGAAGGAAGGACCCCTTAAAGGAATGGTGTTCGTCTTTACGGGAACCCTGAGCTGTTGTTCCAGAGAGAAGGCTGGGGAGATAGTTGAAAGCCTCGGGGGTGTATTTTCCAACAGCGTAACGAAAAAAACAACCTACCTCGTGGTGGGTGCGGAACCGGGCAGGACGAAGCTCACGAGGGCAAAACAGCTTGGGATAAAGACCCTGAGTGAAGAGGAGTTCCTTGAGCTGATAAAGGACCACATCAACGTAGAGGAGCTGAAGAGAGCAGAAGGCAGGGAAGGACTCCTCTTCTGAGGTCAGGGCTCAACCATAACGCAGTGATAGGGTCCTATGTACCTCTTTACAGCTTTCTCAACATCCTCCGGATTTACCTCTTCTATTCTCTTTGTGTATTCCTCATCCATCCTCCAGCCAAAGCCCATGACCTCATAGAAGCCCAGATACCATGCCTGCCTGAGCCGTGTCTGATGGTCAAGGAGGAAGTCCCCCACTATCTTCTTTTTAGCTATATCTATATCCTCTTTGCTCAGCTGGGGGTTCTCCACCGTTGCTATAAGGTCCCTGAAGGCGCTTTCCCTCTTCTCAGGTGAAGTGCCTATGTAGGTGAAGAGCCTTGGGGCGGAGAGCCTTGTCGGGTAGAAGGCGTAGGTAGCGTAAGCGTAACCCTTCTTTTCCCTGAGCTCCTTAAATAGCTTGGAGGTCATACCTTCACCAAGGGCGCTCGTAAGGACCTTGAAGGTGAAGTAGTCCTTATCTTTTCTGGTAGGAGCATTGAAGGCACAGAGGATCGTAGCCTGAGTTCCCTCCCTCTTGACCCTCAGGAGCTCCTCCTTCTCTATGGGTGCCTCTTTCTCTTCTATGTTCAGTGAGCCCTCCTCCAGCCCCATGAAGGCTTCCTCAAGGAGCTTTATCATCCTTCCCGCAGGCAGGTCTCCCACCACACTTACTACCACGTTCCCCCCTTTCCTCACCTCCTCAAGCCTCCTGAGGAGGTCTTCCCTCGTTATGGAGACAACGCTCTCCTCCGTTCCGAGGGGTGAGGTTTCATAGGGAGTTCCCCTGTAGGTGAGCCTCCTGAGGTTATCCATGGCAAACTCCATTCCCCTCTCCCTCTTTGACCTGATGGCTATCAGGGTGTTCTTCTTTTCTCTATCTATATCCTCCTCCCTGAGAAGAGGGTTCTTTATTATGTCCTTTATGACCTTCAGCGCCTCCTCAATACCCTCATCCCTTGTAGCAAAGCCTATTTCCGAAAAGTCATTGCCCGAAGAGCTGTATATGTAGCCTCCGAGCCTCTCAAAGGGAAGGGATATCTCATAGGAGCTGGGGTAGTTCTTTGAGCCCTTAAGAAGGAGGGTAAAGAGCAGGTGGGTCTCCCCCTTCTTCTCTTCCCCATTGAGCCCTCCTCTGAAGAATATGACACCCGATACTATGCCCTTTCCCTTAGTTTCCTTGACTATAAGCTTCACACCGTTGGGAAGAGTTTTCTCAACCACCTTGTAACCTCCAAAAGCTGTGCTGAGGAAGAGGATAAGAAGTAAAAGCATTCTCATCTACTTCTCTTCCTTTTCTACCTTTACCTTGTAACCTTCCTTCCCCGCATAGTATCCCGCAGCACCGCCTACCGCAACACCGCCAGCTAAAAGAGCGAGCTCCACGCAGGAGGAAAGAAGAATGGATCCTGCAACCAACAGAACGATCGCCAGCTTCTTCATAGTCCGCACCTCCTATTCTTTATCTGGAACCATAAGGACCTCAACGTACTTGTCCTTTTTAAGATAACGTTCAAAGACCCTCAGAAGGTCAACCTTCCTGACCCTCTTTACGTTGTTCTGAAAGTACCTGTAGAAGTCAAGGTCCCTGACAACGGTGTAAGAATAACCTATGTCATAGGCATCCCCCTCAACCCTTTCCTCCTCAAATATCCTTGAGCCAACTATCCTCTGCTTAGCCTCCTCAACCTCTTTATCCGTAAGCTTCTCATAAACTTCCCTGAGCAGAGAGAAGACCTTAGCCTTCACCTCCTCGTACTTTTCGGGGTCAAAGGTAGCGCTGATTACATACATGTTGTCTCTCGGTCTTCCGAGGTCTCCTGTGAAGAAGGAGTAAACCAGACCTTTCTCTCTGAGCTCCCTGTAAAAGACGGAAGTCCTACCGCTCCCCAGGATCTCGTCAAGGACAACGAGTCCGTAGTAATCCGTCTTACCTATGGCAGGGGCACGCCAGCCGATGATCCAGTAAGCCTTCTCCACCCGCGGGTCTTTTATCTTCTCAAACCTCACCTCCATCTGCTCGGGCTCGGAGGGTATCTGGACCCTGGGGACCGGTTTTCCCTCTTCCTTACCGAAGGTTCTGAGCACTTCCTTCTCAACCTCAGCAGGGTCAACGTTGCCGACGACTACAACAGCCATATTCTTAGGCTGATAGAAGCTCCTGTAGAACCTCAGGAGCATCTCACGGGTAAACTTCTTTATGGTATCCTCAAAGCCTATGACGGGAAATCTGTAGGGAGAGACCTTGTAGGCTGTCTTCTCAAAGGTCTCCCAGAGGACAGTGTTGGGGTTGTCCTTTCCACGCCTCAGCTCCTCTATAACTATGGGTTTCTCCTTCTCTATCATTTCCTCTTTAAGGAGTGCCTTAAGTGTAAGCTGGTAGAGAACCTCAAGAGCCTGCTTCCAGTAAGGTCTTGCTATCTCTATGTGGTAGTAGGTGAAGTCCTTTGAGGTCCCCGCGTTTATATTCCCCCCAAGGCTCTCCACTATCCTGTCTATCTCCCCGTAGGGGTACTTCTCAGAGCCGTTGAAGAGCATGTGCTCAAGGAAGTGAGCCATACCCTTCTCATCGTACTTCTCATAAACCGAACCAACCCTGAACCATACGTGAAGGGCAACCGCAGAGGTATCTTCCCTTGGCTTAACTATCAACTTCGCTCCGTTGGGCAGATCCCTTATATAGAGTTCTTGGGCAAGAGCAACGCTCATAATAACCTCCAGAACAAGGAATAAAAACAGGCGGAGAGCATTCATACCTTCCTCTCCGCAAGGAGCCTCCTTCTTATCTCCTCTGGCACGGAGACTATTTTACCCTCCGAGACCATGCAGTGCTTGGTTCTTCCCTCCGCCCTTAGCTCGTCCTCAACATAGACGTTATAGGTAAAGGAAAAGGTAAACCTGTCAAGACTCTCAAGGGAAAGCTCTACCTCAACGAGCTCATCGTAAAAGAGAGGTTTTTTAAACTTACAGCAGGCTTCCAGGAGGACGACCTCGTAGCCCTCTTTCCTTATCTCCGAGTAAGGCATTCCCATCTGTCTGAGGTACTCACCCCTTGCCTCTTCAAAGTAGCGCAGGTAGTTGGAGTGATGAACTACACCCTGGGCATCGGTTTCGTAGAACTGGACCCTTCTCCTGTATTTCATTGGGGAACTCTGTCCCTCTTACGCCTGCATTCTGAACATACCCCGAATATCTCAAGCCTGTGGTGAAGAGGGCTGAAATCGTACTCCTGACAAACCTCGTCCTGGAGCTTCTCTATGTCCTCATTCACGAACTCTATTATCTTGCCACACTCAACACAGACAAGATGGTCATGATGGGCTTTCCCTGCAACGAACTCGTATATTGTCCTGTTGTCAAGCTTTATCACCTCTTTTATAACACCGAACTCCTGAAGTAGCTTTATCGTTCTGTATATAGTTGATCTGGAGACGCTCCTGTCAGCCCTCGTTGCTATCCAGCTGACCAGCTCCTCCACCTCAAAGTGCTTTCCGTAGCTCGCTATAAGGTCAATGAGGTTAAGCCTGCTCTGGGTTACCTTCATGTTCTTTCGTTTCAGGAACTTGGTAAACTCCCTCTTTATTTCGTTGAGATTGACACTCATTGCAGAATAATATAGTTAGTCTCATTTTCAATTGCAAGAATTTGTCAGGAGCTTCTCTACCCTCTCTTTCAGCTCCTCGGTTATCTCTTCATAGCTCTTTCCATCGGGATATATGGGCTTTCCGAACCTGACCATGATCTTCTTCGGCTTCGGAAACTTATCGTATATGGACCAGGCTTCATAGCTTCCGATTATCGCAACTGGAACTATGGGGATGTTGAGCTCCTTGCTAAGTATAGCTATCCCCTTCTTGAACTCCATCAGCTCACCCGTCCTCGTCCGTGCCCCTTCGGGGAATATGAGAACAACTTTGCCCATCCTCAGAACCTGAGCCACCTTCTGAAGGGATTCCTTGAGCTTTCTGTTGACGTTCACCGTTATAACATGGGCGAGTTTTCCAAAGAAGGAGCTCAGGGGATTTCTGAAGTAAACTTCCTCCCCCAGAAAGTAGGTGTCCTTGGCTATCTCTTCGGGCAGGACCGAGGCGACCACGAAGGCATCAAGGTAGCTTGCGTGGTTGGGTGCAAGTATGAAGGGCTTTTGGGGAAGCAGGTGGGTTCCTTCAGCTTCAACCCTGTTGTAGAGCTTCAGGATTAAGTAAAGGAGCTTCCTTCCGAGGGAGAAGATAAGGGGGTAGTCAGTAGACTCCTGAGGGGAAACACCTGTGAGTATGTCCTTCCAGCTCACCTCTCCTGTCTCAAGGCGTTCTCTTCTGCTCCTTATAAACTCAATCAGCTCCCCCACAGTACTGTGCCTGGAGAGGTCTTCCTCCGTTATGGACACGCCGAAGGCGTTCTCTAAGAAGCTTATCAGCTCAATCTTTCCGAGGGAATCAAGACCGAGGTCAAGCTCAAGGTGGTCTGAGGGCAGGACATCTTTCTTCGTTTCCTTCTTAAGGTACTCCTTTATAAGACCCCCTTCGGGGGTGTTGAAGACCTCCGTATTTTCCTCCTTCTTTAACTCTTCTGACCTTCTGTAGAGTTCCGGGAGCATGAACCTCCTTATCTTGCCGAGTCTTGTCTTGGGTAGCTCCCTATCTATCAGCTTGAAGCCTGCTATCCTCTTCCACGGAGGGAGCTTCCTGTTTACTCTGTCTATAACCTCCCACTTGAGAGTCTCATGAAGGTTGAGCACTCCCTTTTCCTTTGCCTTCTCAAGGTCTGGATATATAAGGGCATGGAGCTTTCCATCAACCTCAAGGACTGCTACCTCCTTGATCAGGTCGGATTCCTTTAAGAGGAGTTCCTCTATCTCTTCGGGATTGACGTTTTTCCCCGTCCCGAGGACTATAATCTCCTTCTTCCTCCCTTTTATATATAGGTACCCCTCCTCGTCCATCTCTCCCAAATC
>JALSTO010000005.1 GCA_026983685.1 Aquificaceae bacterium
AGCCTTCCTGCCAGAGAAGTAAGCCCCCAGCATACCCACAGCTACCATAACAGCCATGTGGTCTATACCTGTAAGAGGGTGCAGGAGACCAGAGGTAAAGGGAGATGTATGGGGTAAAAGATGCCCTGGGTGAGCGAAGCCCAGACCGATAAGACCGAGCAAAAGACCCAGATACTTTCTCATGTTCTCACCTCCTTACTTAATATCGTTCATATCAATAGGCTCCTTCTTAAAGAACTTGTAGCCGTTAAACATGGATGAGAGCTCTCCGTTCTTCTTTATAGCCTCCTCCCTGACCACGAAGTAAACGTGTAGCACAGCAAATATAATTATGAGCCAGGCAATCCAGTGATGCCACATGTGGGTGGGGAATTCACCACCGAGGAACCAAACGACCCATCCGAACAGGGAAGCCCAGAAGCCCTCAGGGTTTGACATCCCGTACATCCCAAAGCCTGTGACTATCATAAAGAGTATGGCGAGATATACCAGGGGGTAAACCGTCCTGGCGCAGGCGTTCCTTATATACTCGTGTCCCTCATCGTCCCTCATGAAGAGAAGGTACTTGAGGGTTATCTCCTTGAGTCCTATCCAGTAGTCCTTCCTCCAGAAGGTGGGTATGACCAACCTGTCTCTCTTACTCACCAAGGATATAAGTACCCTGAATATGAAGCTTGCGAGAAGTATGTAGCCCGCCATGAAGTGAACCTTCCTTATAAAGCCCATGGTTATACCTTCCTCGTAGGCGTAGGTAGCCTCAACCCCCGTTGGACCCTGGAAGAAAGGCGATCCTATGTAGAGTCCAGTTGCAAAGAGGGTTATTATCGTGAGGAAGTTTACCCAGTGCCAGAGCCTTAGAGCTGGGCTGAAGATGTATATCTTTTTTGCGGATTCCACTCTCATGGCATGCCTCCTTGAACCTTGACCTCAACTATCTCCCTGCCCTCACTGTCGTAGAGATGGGTTGAACAGGCAAGACAGGGATCAAAGGAGTGGATTCCCTTCAGGACCTCTACGGGCTTTTCGGGAACCTTCACCACCGTGTCTTTCATGCACTCTTCAAAGGCACCCTGACCACCCATGGGATCCCTCGCTCCTCCATTCCAAGTTGTAGGAACTACCGCCTGATAGTTGGCTATCTTGCCGTCTCTGATAATACACCAGTGCCCGAGGGCACCTCTTGGAGCCTCCGTTATACCCACCCCCTTAGCTTCCTTGGGCCACTTCTCCGGTTCCCACTTCTCCATGTTTGCGACCGCCGTATCGCCCGCCTTTATGTTGTCTATAAGCTTTTTGAAGAAGTAGAGGTTTGCAGCTGCACCGACCTGAGCCTCAAGTCCCCTCGCTGCTGTCCTCCCTACTGTTGTGGGTAGCCATACATGGGGCGGGAGACCGAGAACCTTGGATACGGTATCTATCTGGTTCACGATCATCTCGTCAATCCATGAAGGCTTTATGTGCCCCTGCTTCACACCCGTATAGACAACGATGTATCTTGCCAGAGGTCCGACCTCGCAGGGCTTTCCTCTCCACCTCGGCGACTTTATCCAGGAGTACTTACCCTTCTCGTCTAAATACTTCCAGCTGGTCTTAGTCCCCTCCTTCGGACCCGTGTAGTTGGGCTCTGTTATACCCTCCCAAGGGTGAAGCCCTCTGCTTTCATCGGGATACCGGTACCAGGAATGGGCTACGAACTCCTGTATGACTTCCGGGTCTATGAAGTCCTTGCCTACCATGGGATAGTACTTAGCCCTATCTACACCCTTTGCAAAGTCTTCTACAACTCCGTTGGAATGGTAAAGTATCCTGTTGTGATAATCTCCTCCCTTTATGTCTTCGTAGGGCTCATCGGGAAACTCTCCGTATCCGAGAACCCTCTTCTTGGAGAGACCTCCTCCGTAAGTCCATCCCTTCTGGACGTAAATGTGTCCTATGGCGAGCAGATCAATGAGGTAGAAGAGGTTTACAGCCTCCACCTGAGTGTATATGGCATCCTCAACCACAGCGAGCTTTTCAGCGTTTATGGGGGCGTTCATATCGTCCATGGATATTGAACACATCATGCCTCCCACTATGTAATGGGGGTGGGGGTTCTTACCTCCGAAGACGACCTGCGGTATGAAGAGCTCCCTCTGGACATCAAGCATGTTCAGGTAGTGGGCTACAGCCATGAGATGGACCTCTGGCGGGAGGAGCTTGTAGTCTGGATGGTCCCACCAGTGGGCTGCGAATATCCCGAGCTGACCGCTCTCAACGAGCTTCTTCACTTTCTCCTGGAACGCTCTGAAGTATCCCGGCGTAGCTTTCGGGAACTTTCTGGGGTACGCCCTGTGTCCGAGAGGGTCCGGTATCAGCTCCGCTATCGCTCCGTACTTCTCAAGGAGCTTGTTCTGAAGCACAGCGGTGGCAACCGGGTCTGCCTTGAGAGCCTCAACCGGAGATACCCAGTCAAGAGCGTGGAGATGATAGAAGTGAACAAGGTGGTCGTGAACCTGAAGGGAGCCGTACATTATGTTCCTTATGTAGTTGGCGTTCTTGGGTATCTTGATTCCCAGAGCGTCCTCAACACACCTGACCGAGGCAAGGGCGTGAATTGAGGTACACACACCGCATATCCTCTGAGCAAAAGCCCATGCATCCCTCGGGTCTCTGCCTTTCAGAATTATCTCTATCCCCCTCCACATAGTCCCAGAAGAGAGGGCATCCTTTATCTTTCCGCTCCTTTCATCAACTATCAGCTCTATCCTCAGGTGTCCTTCAATCCTCGTAACCGGGTCAACCACAACCCTCTTCATAACTCACACCTCCTTACTCTTCCTTCTTGCCAGAGTTCCTCACCTTGGAGAGAACGCCGTGGACGACCGCTCCACCGACAGCTGCGGCAGCTGCAACAGCACCCACCTTATCCGCGCTTGCCTCCTGCTTGGGCACGGGTATGTTTGTGAGCCTCTCGTAGAAGGGTCCGTTGTCCCAGAAGTCCTTTTCCGCACAGCCTATGCATCCGTGTCCCGCCTGAATCGGATAGGAAAGTCCGTTGTACCACCTTATGCTTCCGCACTGGTTGTAGGTTGTGGGTCCCCTGCATCCAACCTTGTACAGACACCAGCCCTTCTTTGCATTATCATCGTCAAAGCGTTCAACAAACTGCCCTGCGTTGAAGAAGGCTCTCCTGTAACAGGTATCGTGAATCCTGTTGCCGTAGAACATCTTCGGTCTCCCTTGAGAGTCAAGGGGAGGGATCCTGTCAAAGAGGACCATGTACATGACGACGCCTGTCATTACTTCTGCGATCGGAGGACATCCGGGAACCTTGATTATTGGTTTGTTGGTTATGACCTTGTCAACGGGAACAGCTGTCGTCGGGTTTGGCTTTGCCGCCTGAACGCATCCCCATGAAGCACAGGAACCCCAAGCGATTACAGCCTTAGCACCCTCCGCGGATTCCTTCAGATTTTCAAGGAAGGGCTTTCCACCGACTATGCAGTACATACCATCCTCACCGAGGGGAGGGTTTCCCTCTACCGCAAGGATGTAGTTCCCCCAGTACTCCTTAATTATCCTCTTCCTGTGCTCCTCAAGAGGTTCTCCCGCTGCTGCAGAGAGGGTGTCATCGTACTCAAGGGATATCATGGAGAGGACAACGTCCGATGCGAGGGGTGTTGCAGACCTTATGAAGGACTCCGAACAGCAGGTGCATTCAAGTCCGTGTATCCATATAACCGGGACTCTCGGCTTCGTCTCCATAGCCCTCACCACAGTGGGAACCATTGAGGGAGCAAGGCCCATCATCCCCGTCACTGTCGTAGCAAACTTCAGGAAGTCCCTCCTGCTCACCCCGTGCCTTTTGAACGTCTCCCAGAAGGTCTCCATCCTAAACCTCCTTAATGAATATTCGTTCAATAATATGATAACACTCACATTTCCCTGTCAATAAAAACTTCCTTAGGGTAGTTATAAGGGTTTCTTATAGACTCTCTACCCTATTCCTCCCCTTCTCCTTCGCAAGATACATCGCCCTATCCACCCTCGCAAAGAGGGTCTTCATGTCCTCATTCCCCTTCAGGCTGGTAACACCGATGCTCACCGTCAATCTATCAACGCCGAAGTCCGTACCTGCCATCCTTCTTCTGAGCCTTTCTGCGACCCTCAGGGCGCTCTGGTGGTCTGTTTGTGGCAGGACTATCAGGAACTCCTCACCGCCAAACCTTCCTACTGCATCTGTTGCCCTTATCTCAGCCCTTATCAGGCTTGCCATCTTACGGAGAACCTCATCTCCTTTTTGGTGCCCGTAGGTATCGTTTATCTGTTTGAAGTTGTCAACATCAATGAGGAGTATGGACAGAGGACTTCCGTATCTCTTAGCCCTCTCAATCTCCTGCCTAAGTATCTCTTCAATCTTTCTCCTGTTGTAGAGACCCGTCAGACTATCAACGTCTGCAAGGAACTTCAGCTCCCTGATCAGGTCTGTAACGTACCTGTCAAGGTAGAGCTCTATGAAGAGGTCCTCATCAACCCTATTTGCTACAACAACGTGGATATCGCTGTTGTGTTCGTGGTAAGCGTAGGGCTCGTTCCCGCTGATGAGTTTCTTTACAGGACAGATACTCTCTCCATAGATCTCCCAGCAGGGTCTGTTCAACCTGTGGGTAACTTCGTAGCACTTTTTCCCATCGGCGGAGAATCTCTGCCGGGCGGAGTCGTTCATAAGGACCACGTTGTAATCTGAGTCAACGACTATGAGAGGGAAGGGGATTACGTTGCAGAGCTTGAGCAACCCCTCCCTTTTTATGCTCTTAAGCATATCAGCTCCCCTCCTGAAGTGCTTTTTGGGATTAAATATAAGAGAAGCCTTAAAAGGGAAGTTATCAATAGCTCTTATTGAATGATAAGCAAACTTTATCTCGCTCTCAGGGCATTCCATATGTTTTCGGAGACCTCCGGTGCATACTCCATTAAAGGTTTATCAAGAACACCCTCGCCATGGAGGAATACTATACCGCCCATGGGACCCATGACAGTAACGAAGGCTGGGAAGAAGTCCTGATTCCTGAGCTCACCTTTCTCCACACCCTCGGACAGGAGTATCATCACCTCGGTGACCACCTCACCGACACAGGCAAAGCCCTCGCATCCTCCTTTGAATATCTCTCTGTTGGACAGGAAGACTCTGAGGAAGTAGTCTATCAGCTCGGGCTCCTTGAGGGATATCTCAAAGAAGCTTTCAACGAGCTTGGCGATCTTTTTCTTAACGGGTATATCTTCTTCGTTTATTGATCTAAGTCTCTGGGCAACCCACCTGGAGACGGTGAGCATGACCTCCTTGGCGAGCTCCTCCTTGGACTCAAAGTAGTTGTATAGATTTCCAACGCTCATGCCGAGCTCTTTAGCTATATCGGGCATGGAGGTGTTGTAGTAGCCCCGTTCCGCAAAGAGCTTGCAGGCTGTCCTTATTATCTGGAGCTTCTTCTCCTCCTTGAGCCTCTCCCTCGCACTCTTTACCATCACACAGCCCTCAGGCTCCTCTTCGTCTTAAGAAATTCTACCCAAAGCTCAAAGCCCTCGCCACTCTTTGAGGAGAGTTTTATTACATCTATCTTGGGGTTCACGCTCCTTGCTGAGCTGACCGCCTTCTCAAGGTCAAAGTCCATGTAGGGGAGCAGGTCAATCTTTGTTATGAGCATGAGCTCAGCACTCCTGAACATGACGGGGTACTTCTCAGGCTTGTCATCA
>JALSTO010000006.1 GCA_026983685.1 Aquificaceae bacterium
ATAATGGATGTCAAGCTTCCCGCTATCACAGAGCTCCTTAATGGTCTCGTAGGCAAGGTAGGGATAAACCGCGGACGCCCCGTAGCCTATGAGGCAGGCTATCTGGTGGGTGTCCCTTGCCTCTCCTGTCTCAACTATGAAGGATACTCTCGTAGAAAGACCTTGCTTCGCAAGGTGTTTAACACAGGCAGAAACCGCAAGGAGTGAAGGTATCGCAACCCTGTGTTTGTTTATGTACCTGTCCGAGAGGATTATTATCTGTGCACCTTCCCTTACTGCCTCTTCCACCCTCCTCTGGAGGGTCTCTATACCCATCATGAGGTCGTTTATGGGAATTTCCTCGTAGAGGGCGTCCATTATCAGCTCCGATATCCTCCTCTCCCCTGCCATGTCCTGAAGCTCCACTATGTTGTAACTCCTCTCTTTCGGATAGCAGATGGGTATCCTGCAGACCTTGAACTCTGTTTGCTCTTCAATAGCCTTGAGCTGGTAGTCAAGGAGTATAGGAGAGTCTATCTGGAGCCTTTTGGCATGCTCAGGGGTCTCTTTCAGGAAGTTCCTCTTGTGCCCGAGGTTCATCTTGAGGGACATAACGAGCCTTTCCCTTATTGGGTCAATTGGAGGGTTTGTAACCTGAGCGAACCTCTGTTTGAAGTATCTGAATAGGAGCTTGGGCTTTTCCGAGAGGGGTGGGAGAGGCGTATCGTCTCCCATTGAGAAGGTGGGTTCTTTACCAGTCTCAGCCATGTACTGGAGAACGTTCTTTATCTCCTCCTGAGTCCAGCCGAAGGCTATCTGCTTCCTTATCCTCTCGGGGTCATCCTTCGGAAAGCCCAGAGCCTTTCCCTCGGTCAGGTGTGAGAGCCTGAGAAGATTTTTCTCTATCCACTCTCTGTAAGGTTTCCTGCTTGCAAGCTCCTCAAGGACTTCGCCCGTCTTCTTGACGCTTCCCTCCTTCAGGTCAACGACGATGGTATCCCCCGGTCCGAGCCTTCCCTTTTCCTTTATCTTCCTTTCCCCGAGGTCTATCATTCCCACCTCAGAGCCGAGAACGAGGATACCGTCCTCCGTAAGCACATACCTTGCGGGTCTGAGACCGTTCCTGTCAAGGTGGGCACCTATCTTATCTTTGTAAACAAAGGCTATCGCTGCGGGTCCGTCCCAAGGCTTCATGAGAAGGGACTGATACTCAAAGAAAGCCTTTACCTCCTCTGATAGCTCGGGAACGTGTTCCCATGCGGGGGGTATGAGCATGTTTATGGCGTGCTCGGGAGAAAAACCCACAAGGCAGAGAAGCTCAAAGACTTTGTCAAGGGATGCGGAATCGCTCTCGTCGTAAGAAACGAGGGGTTTTATAAGCTCTTTCTTGTCTCCCAGAACCTCATGTTCCAGCTCGTTCTGGAGGGCTATCATCCAGTTTCTGTTACCCTGGATGGTGTTTATCTCTCCGTTGTGGGCTGAAAGCCTGAGAGGTTGGGCGAGCCTCCAGTTGGGAAGGGTGTTGGTTGAATACCTCTGATGAAAGAGGCAGTAAGCACTCTCGTAGTCTTCCTCGGTCAGATCGGGGTAGAACCTGTCAAGCTGGGGTGCAACAAGCATCCCCTTGTAAACTATCTCTCTCGTGGAGAGGGATGGTATATAGACCTTGCTGTCTCCAAACTTGTTCTCTATCTTCCTGCGCAGGAGGTAGAGCTTGACATCCCTCTGCTCTTCGGGAATTCCCTCCATGTCAAGGAGTAGGTGCTTTATCTTCGGCATAACCTTTAGAGCAGTCTCTCCGACCGCATCGGTGTCAATGGGAACGTCCCTCCAGCCGAGAACCTTTATTCCCTCTTTTACAAACTCCGCAACTATCTTATCCTCAATATCCTCATACAGGAAGAAAACACCTACCGCAAGGTTGTCCAATGAAGAAAGGGAGTATCCCAGCTGATCTATAATCCTTTTAAAGAACTTCCTCGGTATCTGTGTTAGAACACCGGCGCCGTCGCCGGTCTTTCCATCACCACCTATTGCACCCCGATGGGTAAGGTTCTTTACAGCCTCAACTCCCCATCTGACTATATCGTTATCAGCCCTGCCGTTTATGTTGCACACAAATCCTACACCGCAGGAATCCTGTTCGTATAGCTTCATCCTCACACCTCACGCAAGAAAAGAGTATATATAATATAGCTTCCCTCCTATGATAAAGCTCCTTTCTTTTTTGAGCTTCTGGGGATAATATACCCTTATGGAAAGAAAGATACTTGAGGCACTTAAGGAGGTCAGGGACCCCGAGATACCTATAGATATAGTCAACCTCGGGCTTATATACGGTATAAGGGTGAAGGACGATGTTGCATACATAGACATGACCCTCACGGTTCAGGGCTGTCCCGCCAAGCAGTTCTTTGCGGAGCATATAAAACAGAAGGTGCTTGAAAAGTTTCCTCAGCTCAAAGACGTTGTTGTAGAATTTGTATTTGAGCCACCCTGGACAAAAGAGAAGATCTCTGAAGAGGGAAAGGCTCAGCTGAGGAAGATGGGATGGGATATCTGAAGGACAACATAAAGGCTCTCGCGGAAGCGATAGAGAGGGAGTCTGTCCTCATACACAGGGATGCCCTCATAGATGGTTACAGAGACATTTATAAGCTCTCAAAGTTCGGTATAGACAGGATAATAAAGAAGGCAGCTGAGTACGGAGGAAAGAAGGGGGCAAAGACCCTTAAAGAACGCTACGGAGTTTACACCGACAGGCTTGATGAGGCACTTGAGCTCCTCACGATAATAGCTGAGTCCTCAAGACTGATAGACCTCTTGGAGTACGACATTGATCGCATGGAGATATACGTTGAGGGCTCAATCTTGGTGGAAGCGATAGGAAAGAGCCAGAAGCCTGTCTGCAAGCCCATGGCTGGTTTCTTCAGGGGATTTCTCAGTGACCTCCTTGACAGGAGGTTTGAGGTTGAAGAGGTAACCTGCACTGCCCAGGGCTATGAGAGATGTACCTTCAGGATAAAGCAGAAGTAGCTACCTTATAGCCATCAGTCTTAGCTCACACTCAAAGAGGAACTCATAGGCTTCTGCGTGGATCAGGGCGCTCTCCATATCCCTTCCCCAGGTGTATAAACCGTGGGAGGCTATCAGAAAGCCGAAGATGTTGCTGTGCTTCTTCAGGTAAGCTTCCACCTTTGAAGATAGTCTCCTCATATCCTGGTCGTTTTCAAAGACTGGTACTGCTATCTTTGTTTCGTGTGTATCTATCTCAGGGAAAGCCTTGAGCAGTTCATAGTCTTCAAGTTCCACACCGCCCTTAGCTATGCGGGATATAAGGGTCGCGTTTGGAGAATGGGTGTGGACAACCGCTCTGACCTCTGGAAAAGTTCTGTATATCATGGTGTGAAGAAGTGTCTCCGCTGAAGGTTTTTTATCCTCAAGAGGTTTGCCCTCCATGTCCACAAGGATTATATCTTCGGGCTTTAGCCTTCCTTTGTGCCTACCAGAGGCAGTTATAGCTATCCTGTCGTCCTCAAGTCTGATAGATATGTTCCCGCTTGTTGCAGGTACCCAGCCTTTTGCGTCAAGGAACCTGCCTGCTTCTATTATGTCCTTGATAGACTGATCCATGAGTTAAATGATATTAAAATACCTCCTGTGGAGGTGAGTTTATAGAGAAAAAAAACCACTGATGCATCCGCTGACCATCAGGTTTATATTATCTTGAGTCAATTTACGGAGGTGAGAATATGGACAGGCATGAGAGCCTTATTATAGATCTGTACAGCAAAGCAAAGGAATACGAGCCTCTTACAAAGGAAGAGGCTCTTTCAATACTTGAGCTTCCCGACGACTACGTTCCCTTCCTCGTTCACTTCGCCCAGAAGATAAAGAAGCACTTCTTCCCCGAGAACGAGCTGGAGTTCTGCTCAATAATAAATGCAAAGAGCGGTGCCTGTTCGGAGGATTGCAAGTTCTGTGCTCAGTCCAAGTTCTACAAGACACCCATAAACGTTTACAACCTCGTCCCAAAGGAGGAGATAGTTGAGGGTGCGGAGAGAGGGGTTGAATTCGGAGCGAACCGCTACTGCGTCGTACTTGCGGGAAAGCAGGCAACCCACGAAGAGGTTGATAGGATAGCGGAGGCGGTCAGAGAGGTAAAGGAGGTTGAGAGGCTTCCTATAAACGTCTGTGTCTCCGCAGGAACTATGGATGAGGAAAGCCTTAGGAAGCTGAAAGAAGCAGGTGTGAGGAGGATAAACCACAACCTTGAAAGCTCAAAAAACTTCTTTCCCAACATAGTCACCACCCACAGGTGGGAGGACAGGTACGAGACAATAAAGAGGATAAAGAAGGTAGGGCTTTCAACCTGCTGTGGTGGTATATTCGGCATGGGCGAGAGCAAAGAGGACAGGGTTGACCTTGCCCTGACCTACAGGGAACTTGAGGTGGACTCCATACCTCTCAACTTCCTCATGCCTATACAGGGAACTCCCCTTCAGGATGCCCCGGGTATAACACCCCTTGAGGCTCTCAAGGTTATAGGCATGTTCAGGTTCACAAACCCGAAGGCGGAGCTGAGGCTCTGTGGTGGCAGAGAACAGAACCTGAGGGACTTCCACGGCATGGCTGTTCTGATGACCAACGCCATGATGGTGGGCGGGTACCTTACAAGGGCTGGAAGGGACATAAAGAAGGACTACCAGCTTCTTGAAGACCTCAAGGTTAAGAGAAAAACCGCTCTTGTATAGCTCAATGAAGACAGGTGTCCTTCTTCTCAACATGGGCGGACCCGACAGCCTGTCTGCGGTTGAGCCCTTCCTCTACAACCTCTTCTCTGACCACGACATAATAAGGATACCCAGACCTGTTCAGAAGCCCATAGCAAGGCTGATAGCAAAGTTCAGGGCTAAGAAGACCCGCCACTACTACGAGCTGATGGGCGGGAAGTCTCCCCAGAGAGAACAGACCGAAGAGCAGGCAAGACATCTTCAGGAGCTACTGGGAGAGAACTACAGGGTTGAGGTTGCCATGAGGTACTGGCACCCTTTCACTCAAGAAGCCCTTGAAAAGCTCTTTTCGGAGGAAATAAAAAGGCTCATTCTCCTGCCAATGTATCCGCAGTACTCCTCAACCACGACAGGCTCCTCTTTCAAGGAGTTTGAGAGGGTCTATAGAAGGGGAGGCTATCCTCAGGTTCCCGTTGTCAAGGTTGAGAGCTATCACGACCATCCCCTCTATATTGAGGCTATGGTTCAGAACATAAAGGAGAACCTTCCCGATTGGAGGGATTACCACTTCCTCTTCTCAGCCCACAGCCTTCCCATGTACGTTATTGAGGAGGGGGACCCCTACCAGAGGCAGACAGAGGAGACTGTCCGCCTGATAATGGAGAGCTTTCCCGGTGTTGAATGGTCCCTCGGGTATCAGAGCAAGGTGGGTCCTGTGAGGTGGCTTGAGCCCATGACGGAAAAGCTCATTCAGGAGCTTGCAGGCGAAGGTGTAAAAAAGCTCGCTGTCATACCAGTCTCCTTCGTCTGTGAACATTCGGAGACCCTTTACGAGCTTGATGTTCAGTACGGAAAACTCGCCAGAGAGCTCGGGATAACTGATTACGTCAGGATTCCCACACTGCGAACCCACCCCCTCTTTATGTCCGCCCTGAAGGAGATAGTCCTCTCATGTTAAAGCCGAGGCTCGTGGTAAGCTCCTGCCTCCTCGGGGAGAAGGTAAGGT
>JALSTO010000007.1 GCA_026983685.1 Aquificaceae bacterium
CTCCTGAGGTCGTTCTTGAGGTTCAGAAGAGGGAGCCCATAATCAGGGATGCGATAATTGAAATACTCTCCAACAAGACCTCCAGGGAGCTCAGGACTCCAGAGGGAAGGGAACAGCTGAAGCTTGAAATAATAAAGAGGATAAACACGATCCTTGTGAAGGGAGGTGTAAGGAACGTGTACTTTACCGAATTTGTAGTTCAGGCTGAGTGATGGAACTCTCAGACTACGTGGTTAGGGTTCTCCTCTCCTTAGGGGTAGTTCTGATTATACTTTTCCTTGCCCTTCCTTGGGTTCTCAAGAGGTTGACAGGAGTAAAAGTCCTAAGTGGAAAGGGGAGCTTTGAGGTGAAGAAGGTGACGCCCCTGTCAAAGGGTATCTTCATAGTTGAGCTTGACATAAAAGGAAAGACCTTTGTCCTCTGCGTTAGTGAGAAGGGGGCTGATGTAATATATAGGGAGGATGGGGAGAACTCTCCTTCTGCTGGTAGTTCTAAGCCAGGTGGCTCTCGCCCAGACGATACCACCCGTTGAGCTCAAAATAGGGGAGGGAAGCTTAGACACCTCTATAAGGCTCCTGATACTTCTCACGGTGCTCGCCTTAGCACCGTCCATACTGATAATGACCACTTCCTTTGTGAGAATAGTTGTAGTCCTCTCAGTTCTGAGACAAGCTCTCGGTATTCCTCAGGTTCCTCCCAATCAGGTTATCATCTCCCTCGCCCTCTTCCTGACCTTCTTCATAATGAAGCCCGTTATTGAAAACATAAATCAAAACGCCCTACAGCCTTACATAAAAGAGCAGATAAGCGACGAGGAGTTCTTCAGGAGGGTGAGCGATGGTATAAAGGGTTTTATGCTAAAGCAGACGAGGAAGGACACCGTTGAGGTCTTCCTTGATGTTGCAAACCTGAGTAAGGAAGAGAAGAAAAAGATAAAGAACCCCTCCGATATACCCATGAGCATCCTTATACCAGCATTCATGGTAAGTGAGCTGACCACTGCCTTTGAGATAGTCTTCCTCCTCTACATACCCTTCCTCATCGTTGATATCGTAGTTGCCTCAATACTTATATCCATGGGGATAATAATGATCCCTCCCCAGATAATATCCCTTCCGTTTAAGATAATGCTCTTCGTGCTTGCAAACGGCTGGGAGCTGGTGATCCTCTCCCTTGTTAGAAGCTATCAGTGAGGAGGTGAGGAATGAGTCCGGACTTTATAGTGTCCCTCGGACAGAGGGCGCTTGAGATGGCTATCCTGCTTGCCATGCCTGTTCTCGCGGCTACCTTCTTCGTTGGTCTTATCGTGAGCATATTTCAGGCTGCAACCCAGATACAGGAGATGACGCTCGCCTACATACCCAAGATAGTTGCCGCGATGATTACTATCTTTCTGCTGGGAGGATGGATGATGGGAAAGCTCGTTGATTTCACAAAGGAAATATTCGTGAACGTGCCGATCTGGATAAGATGATCGTCCTTGATACTAACAGCTTACTAACAATTCTCCTTATGTTTCTTAGGGTCTTCTCCTTTGTCTTCATGGTTCCCCTCTTCGGAACCTTCTTCCTGCCAGCCTTCGTGCGCCCCTACCTGTCGGTCGCCATAGCTTTCTCCCTTTTCCTCTTTCTTGATATAAAACCTCTTGAGATAAATTCAGCCCTTCAGTTTACTGGTTTAGCCCTTCAGGAGGTTCTGTTCGGGTTTTTAGCAGGCTTCTTTCTCAGGTTACTCTTTGATACCGTCTTCGTTGCGGGGGAGGTCATTGCGGTAAACACAGGTCTCGGCTTCCTTATGATGTTCCTTCCCCAACAGCCTCAGACGACGGTCCTTGCCGGCTTCTCAACCCTGATAGCCTCAACCCTGTTTCTGTCCCTCGGGGGAGCGGAGGCAGTCTATATAGGTCTTGCCCAGAGTTTCAAGAGCACACCCATAGGTAGCTTTGAGCTATTCTCCTTAAACGGAAAGGTGTTCCTGATGCTCTTTTACAAGAGCTTTTCCATGGGGGTCAAGATAGCCCTTCCCGTCCTTATAGCTGCGATGCTGACTAACATAATCCTCGCGGTTATAAACAGGTTCATTCCCCAGATAAACGTGTTCATGGTCGGTCTTCCCCTTCAGGTCATGGTGGGTCTTACCGTCCTTATGCTGTCCATACCCGTGATAGGTCTCGTTCTGATCTCTTACATGAGAGAGTATATGATGAACTTCCTGAGGTTTGTTGGCGCAGGATAGAGGAGTATATTTAAACACTCTGGGGGAGACATGGCTCAGGAAAACAAGACGGAAAAGGCGACGCCTTATCGGAGGCGGAAGCTAAAGCAGGAGGGAAACGTTGCAAAGAGCGTTGAGATAGCCTCATCCCTCACCGTCCTCATATCCTCAACGATAATGTTCTTCACGGGAGCTCTCATATTCAGGGAGGTCGTTTCATTCCTTATGGCTGTATCGGGCTTCAAACCCTCGGAGTTCTCCCTTCTGGCTGGAACCGCTGTCAGAGAATCCTTCACTCAAGTGGTTAAGCTCCTTATCCCCTTCTTCGTTGTCACCATACTCGTAGTTATAGCTGCCCACGTTGCTCAGTTCGGTTTCATATTCACTCTTAAGCCCCTTCAGTTCAAGTGGGAAAGGCTCAATCCCGTTGAGGGCATAAAGAAGATGTTTTCGCTCACTACTCTCTTTGAGCTCTCCAAGAATACACTCAAGGCGCTCCTCCTCTTCGGGATAGCTCTATTTCTCCTGAAGGGAAGTGTATCGCTTGTTCTCGGCTCAGCCCAGCTGCCTCTCCTTGAGGGGATAAGCTTCCTTATAAATCTGCTGATAAAGGTAGTCCTGATTCTCGGAGTTATCGCCTTCCTTATAGCTCTCCTGGACTTTGCCTACAAGAAGTGGGACTATGAAAGAAGGATAAGGATGACGAGGCAGGAGGTTAAAGAGGAGTTCAAACAGCTGGAAGGTCAACCAGAGGTGAGGGCAAAGATAAGGGCGAGGATGAGGGAGATGGCTAAAGGGAGGATGATGGCCGAAGTTCCGAAAGCAAGCGTTGTGATAACTAACCCGACCCACTACGCTATAGCTCTGAGGTACGATGGCGAAAGGGATAGGGCACCCGTAGTTGTAGCCAAAGGGAAGGGCAGGGTAGCGGAGAGGATAGTTCAGGTTGCTCAGGAGCACGAGGTTCCTGTGGTGAGGAAGCCAGAGCTGGCAAGGGCTATATTCCCCGTAGTTGATGTTGGAGAGGAAATACCCCCCGAGTTCTACAGAGCTGTTGCAGAGGTCATAGCCTTCGTGATGTTCAGAAAGAGAAGGACCTACGTCTGAAAGTTCTGATATAATAGCACCCCTTTTTATGAAGGAGATGGCTGTGTTTTTACATAATTATCAATCACTTTCCTTTCACGATAAATTATCTCAGCCAGCCAACGATATACGTCTCTGCTGGGGTGGATACCCACCCCTTAGAATACCATCATGGAGGGGACAGTCATGGAAGTAATCAAGAGAAGTGGGAAGAGAGAGAAGCTTGACATAAACAAGATTCGCATAGCCCTGGAGTTTGCCTTTAAAGGGCTTAACGTGGACCCCCTTGAGCTGGAGACCGACGCTCAGATCCAGTTCAGGGACGGGATAACCACCGAGGAGATACAGGCAGTCCTCATAAGAACCGCAGCGGAGAAGGTATCTCCGGAAGCTCCCGACTGGCAGTACGCAGCAGCGAGACTCCTCCTTTACGACCTCTACAAGAAGGTAGCCCACATAAGGGGCTACGAGGTAAGGGACGAACTCTCCAAGGAATACAAGCCCTACAATACCGAAGGTTTTTATGACTTTGTAAAGAGATTTGTCCAGAAGGGTATATACGGAGAGTATCTGTTAGAGAACTACTCCAAGGAGGACTTTAAGGAGCTTGCCAAAGAGATAAAGCCCGACAGAGACCTCTACTTTAACTACACGGGGATAAAGATTCTCACGGACAGGTATCTGGCGAGGGATGAAGAGGGAAGGGTTATAGAGCTTCCTCAGGAGATGTACATGCTCATAGCGATGACCCTTGCCATACCCGAAAAGCCCGAGGACAGGGTAAGGTGGGCTAAGGAGTTCTATAACCTCTTGTCCGAGCACCTCGTAACGGTTGCAACCCCTACCCTTATGAACGCAAGGCGTCCCTTCACTCAGCTCTCCTCCTGCTTTATCCTCACTGTTGATGACGACCTATATGACATCTTTGACAACGTCCAGAAAGCCGCGCAGATTTCCAAGCATGCGGGAGGACTGGGAATATACATAGGAAAGCTCAGAGCTACCGGGGCACCCATAAGGAAGTTCAAAGGAGCTTCCTCTGGGATTATCCCGGTTGTGAAGGTTATAAACGATGTTATGACCTATGTTGACCAGCTTGGGATGAGGAAAGGCTCCGCCTCAATAACCTTGGACATCTGGCACAAGGATGTTCTGGACTTCCTTGAGGTCAAAACCAATGCGGGAGACGAGAGGAAGAAGGCTCACGACATACATCCCGCCATATCCATTCCCGACATATTCATGAAGAGGGTCAAAAACAGGGAAAAGTGGACACTCCTTGACCCCTATTACACCAAGAATGTCAGGGATGGGAAGAACCTTGAAGACCTCTGGGGAGAAGCCTTCGAGGAGGAGTATATCAGGCTTGAGAGGGAGCTTCCCGAGGAGGCTAAGAAGGAGGTTGACGCCTTTGAACTCTGGAAGAGGCTTCTGACCGTTGCCTTTGAGACGGGAGAGCCCTACCTCTTCTTCAGGGACAACGCCAACAGGGTAAACCCCAACAAGCATGCGGGAATGGTTTACTCAAGCAACTTATGCGTTACGGGAGATACGAGGATAGCCTCCCAGTTCGGACTTGTGAGAGCTGAAGAGCTTTTCAAAAGAGGAGAACCGATAATAGCAACCTACGACAGAAGAACAGACGGAGACCCAAGCAGCTACGGAGTTGACACAGCTCTCTGCATCAAGATGCACAGGACGGCAAAGGAGGCAGATGTCTGGGAGGTAAAGACCAAAGACGGATACAGGATAAAAGCTACAGAGTGGCACGAGTTTTATGTCCTTGACGGCGACAGGGTGGTCAAAAAGAAATTAAAGGACCTGCAAATTGGTGACAGATTGCTGATTCAATCCGGGAAGGGGCAATTCGGCACCGAGGGTTCCTACGAACTCGGTTTTCTTATGGGATGGCTCAGCGGAGATGGAACCTTTGCAAGGGATAGAAGAACAGGGCACCAGATGGCTATCTTTGACCTGTACAACGACGACATAGCCCTGAAGGAGCTTATATACAACTGTAAGGATAAAGTCGTAAATGAACTGTATCCGAGCTTAGCGGGTAGGAAGGTTCTCAACGACTACGAAAGGCCTGTTGCGACCAAGGTTATAAACCACACAGAGAAAAGCAGGAAATTAAGGATGATCTCAAGCAAGGTTGGCAGGATACTGGAAGAGCTATACAACTTCAGCTCCAAAAGCAGGGGTAGGGTTCCGGAGGTCGTGTTCAAGGGCACAGAGGATATGGTGAGGGGCTACCTTCAGGCTCTATTCACAGCGGACGGGACGGTT
>JALSTO010000008.1 GCA_026983685.1 Aquificaceae bacterium
AGCTGAAGCCGGTGCGGACCTCATAATATCTGGTGCTGGACTCCCTTTATCACTGCCCCAGTACGTTGAAGGGTACGAAGTCGCTCTTGTTCCTATAGTCTCCTCCGCGAGGGCTCTCAACCTCATATGTAAGACCTGGAAGAGAAGGTACGATAGGCTACCCGATGCGGTAGTGCTGGAGGGTCCCAAGTCAGGGGGACATCAGGGCTTCAAGTACGAGGACTGTTTCAAACCCGAGTATCAGCTGGAGAACCTCCTGCCGGAGGTATTAGAAGAGGCGAAGAAGTGGGGAGATATCCCGGTTATAGTCGCTGGGGGTGTGTGGAGCTATGAGGACATAAAGTGGTATATGGAAAGGGGTGCTGCAGGAGTCCAGATGGCTACCCGCTTCGTTGCTACCCACGAGTGCGACGCTCCCCTCATATACAAAGAGGTGGTCCTCAGCGCGGAGGAAGAGGACATAATACTGCTCAAGTCTCCCGTTGGCTACCCCCTGAGGGTTATAAAGACGCCTTTCATAGAGAGGCTCCTCGCTGGGGTAAACGGTTGGAAGGGATGCGTTTCTAACTGTGTTACTCCCTGCAACAGGGGTGAGGAGGCTAAGAAGGTTGGTTTCTGTATAGCGGACAGGCTCGGTGCAGCATGGCTGGGCAACTACGAAGAGGGCATATTCATCATAGGTGCCAACGGGCATCTCCTCAAGAGGCAGGGGATAATATCGGTAAAGGAGCTTCTTGAGATACTGACGGGAAAGAGACCGGACCCCACCTTAGAGCCTATCCGAGTATCCTGACCGAGGTGAGCATCCTCTCCTGGCTTCTGTCCCTCCTGTGGGAGGGAAGCTCCTGGGTGCACACGGTGCATAGCTCAAGAACTCCTACGCTTTTAACCCCGAGCTCTCTGAGCTCACCCATTACAGCCCTGTGAAGGTCCATGTATAGCTTCCCCTCTCTCTCCTCAACGTAGCCGGGGAAGAGCCTTCTGAACTCCGAACCTACCTCGTAACAGCAGGACTTGGCGGCGGGTCCGAGAAAGGCAAAGAGCTTATCAACCTCTTCAAAGACCGCAAGTCTTTCTATGGTCTTTTCAATCACGCCCGAGGCTATTCCTCTCCAGCCTGCGTGGATAACCCCTACCCACTCTTTGCCTATCAGAACCACTGGGACGCAGTCGGCGGTCCTCACTCCGAGCTCAACGTCCCTTAGGTTTGTAACCACAGCATCTCCTATCAAGGGCAGAGCCGGGAATTTGGTCAGGGTTATAACCCTGTTGGTGTGCTTCTGGATAGGAAGGTATAGCCTCCCGTGTTCCTTCCAGGAGGTCTTTACCTCTATCAGCTTGTTGCCCAGCCTTGAGCTGTAGTTCAGCCCTTTAACCTCTTTGCCTTCTCTGATGTCTTCTCCACGCATCTCATCACCATTCCCTTGAAGCCCTTTCTCTCAAGGTAGGCAAGCCCCTCTATCGTTGTTCCCCCCGGAGAGGTAACCTTTGTAGTCCAGTCGTTGGGGTTTCCTCCGAGGGTCCTTATGAGCTCCGCACTGCCTGCCAAGGTGTCCGAGGCTATTCTGAGAGCTTCTTCGTAAGAAAAGCCCTCCTTAACCCCCGCGAGGGCGAGAGCGTCTATGAACTGGAATACGAAGGCTGGACCGCTCCCCGCGAGGGCTGTAAAGCTGTCAAAGAGGCTCTCGGGGATCTCGTAGAGACTACCACAGCAGGAGAGGATCTTCAGAACCTCATCAAACTCCTCCTCTTCCAGCTTTCCGTTATGGACGACCGCTATGGTTCCCTTCCCTACAAGGAGGTTTATGTTGGGCATGAGGCGAACGATCTTCTGGTCCTTTCCGAGAACCTCTTCGTAGAAGCTTAGCTCAAGCCCCGCAGCGACGGAGAGGAGTATCTTTCCCTTAAGGCTCTCTTTGAGCTCTAAGAGAACGCTTCTAACATCCTTCGGCTTAACCGCAAGAAGCACTACATCGCTTGACTGGGCGAGGAAGTAAAGGTCCTTAGCCACGGCGAAGCCGTCCTCTATAGCTTCCTTTCTCTTTTGCTCGCTTATCTCATAGATAGTGATGTTCTCCTTCCCGACGGAGTTTGCCAGGGACTTTGCAAAGGCACCTCCCATATTTCCGTATCCGACTATGCCCACCCTCATCCGAACCTCTCCTTGAACTTTTTTTCAAAGAGTCCATAGTCATTGCACACTACAAAGACCTCCTGGACGGAGGTCCCGTTCTTGTAAAGGAGTTTGTAACCGCTCAGGGTCCTGTACTTGAGGAAGAGACCCTTTGAACCTCTCCCCTTGTTCTGACGGACTATCCTTCCCGGAATTATGCTCTCAACAACCTCCCATTCCCCTATCTCGCTCAGGTACTCCTCAAGCCCCTCCAAGAGATGGTGCTCCGTTTTGAGCTTTCCGCTCCTTCTCCTTGACATGATAATAGGATATCCCATCGGGATAATATACTTATAGTGTGAGAGCCTTTCTCCTCCTTTTTCTTCTCTTCCTTCTGGTTGGGTGTGAGAAGAGGGAGGAGAGGGTGGTTACCTTTGCGGTAGGGGGTGCTCCTAACGAGATTGAGTTCTGGGAGAAGCTCGTCAGGGAGTTTGAGGAGAGGAAGGGTATAAAGGTAAAGCTCCTCCGACAGCCAACGGATACAGACCAGAGGAGGCAGGGGCTCGTCGTTGCCCTGCGCTCGGGTATGAAGGACCCTGATGTGTTCCTGATGGACGTTGCCTGGCTTCCCCAGTTCGCAGCCTCCGGCTGGCTTGAGCCCTTGGAGGGGAGTGGGCTCAAGAGGGAGGTTTTCTTCAAGAGGGTTGTTAAGCTCGTTGATATTTACAGTGGAAAGCTTGTTGCCCTTCCTGTCTATGTGGACGGAGGGGTTCTATACTACAGGAAGGATCTCCTTGAGAAGTATGGCTACAGCAAACTTCCGGAAACGTGGGAGGAACTTCTTGAGTACTCTCTGAGGGTTCAGAGGGGGGAGAGGAAGAAAAGCCCCCAGTTCTTCGGCTTCGTCTGGCAGGGTGCTCAGTACGAAGGGCTCGTCTGCACCTTTCTTGAGTTTGCATCTTCAAGGGGAGGGGGGATAACCTTCAGGAAGGGGAGGCTTGTCCTGAATACGGGGCCAAACGTTGAAGCCCTTACCTTCATGCGGGACCTCATTCACAGATACCGCATATCTCCACCCAATACTTACACGGAGATGAAGGAGGAAGAGGTAAGGATGTTCTTTCAGGAGGGAAACGCCCTGTTTGAAAGGAACTGGCCCTACGCCTGGGCTCTCCATCAGAGCAAAGACTCAAAAGTGAGAGGAAAGGTGGGTATAGCACCCCTTCCAAAGTTCAAGGGTGGAAGGAGGGCATCAACCCTCGGAGGGTGGCATATAGGTATTTCAAGGTTTTCCGATACGAAGAGAGAAAGCCTTGAGTTTTTAAAGTTCGTTCTCTCTTACGAAGTCCAGAAGAGGCTCGCCCTGAACCTCGGCTGGAACCCGGGCAGAACCGACGTTTATGAGGATAGGGATGTCCTTAAAAGGATGCCCCACTTCAAGGTGTTGAGGGAAGTTTTCAACTACATCGTTGCCCGCCCTGTATCTCCCTACTACACCCAGGTATCGGAGGTTCTTCAGAAGTATCTTAACTCCGCCCTGTCTGGAAGGCTGAGCCCTGAGGAGGCACTCAGGAGAGCGGAGGAGGAGGTAGGGAAGGTTGTTGAAAGGTACTCTCGGTAGATACAGCTCTGACGAGCTGAGAGATGCCTTTACCTTCCTGTTGCCCCTGATACTCTTCATATCAATCTTTATCCTGCTTCCTGTCATGGGGACCTTCCTGATAAGTACCTACAGGGAGGTGACTTTTCTTGAGAAGGAGTTCGTCTTCCTTGAAAACTACCTGAAGCTTTTGAGCGACGGAGCCTTTTGGCAGTCTCTTAGGTTTACGCTCCTCTTCGTCCTCGTCTCCGTTCCCTTAGAGATGGTTCTCGGTCTCGCCTTTGCCCTGATAATAAACGAGAGGATTCCCTTCAGGGGTCTTCTGAGGACTGTGCTTCTCATACCATGGGCTGTTCCTCTCGCAGTTTCCGCGAGGGTGTGGGAGCTTATCTACAACTACAACTACGGACTTGCTAACCTGCTTCTCTTGAAGATGGGAATAACGGATGAACCCGTGAATTGGCTCGGGACTGAGCTCGGAGCCTTCATAGCTCTCGTGATATCCGACGTATGGAAGACAACGCCCTTCGTAGCCATAATATTCCTCGCTGGACTGCAGGCTATACCTGGTGAGATATATGCCCAGGCACAGATAGATGGGGCTAACTTGTTCCAGAGGTTCTTCAGGATAACCCTTCCCCTTCTCAAGCCTGTTGCGGTCGTCGCCCTTCTCTTCAGGAGTGTTGATGCCCTCAGAGTATTTGATCTCGTTTACGTCCTCACCCACGGTGGTCCTGGTGGCTCAACGACTTCCCTCTCCCTTTATGCTTACAAGCACTTCCTCGCAGGAGACTTCGGCTACGGCTCCGCCGTCTCTGTAATCCTCTTCCTGATAGCCTTCCTCCTATCAATCCTGTACGTAAGGGCGAGCGGTTTCCTTTCGGAGGTGGCGAGGTGAGCGAGAGGTTCATCAAGCTCCTGCTCCTTTCCATTGGCTCAGGTTTCATGGTTTTCTTTTGCCTATTTCCCTTCCTTTATATGCTTCTGATAAGTCTTGGAGAGAACCCTACTGCCGTCTGGAAGGGAACAGGCTTTCTCACCCTTGATAACTACAGGGAGGTCCTCCAGAGGGAGTCCCTTCACTTCATTGACTACCTTCGCAACAGCATGGTTGTCTCTTCAGTAAGTGCCCTCTTTTCGGTCCTCATCTCCTCCCTTTCAGCCTACGCGGTGACGAGGCTCTCCTTTCCCGGAAGGCTTTTCCTTCTCTTCTTTGTTCTCGCAGTCTCTCTCTTTCCCCCTATAAGCATAGTTGGCTATCTCTTCAAGCTGATGTCCCTCCTTGGCTTGATAAACACCTACAGCTCTCTTATACTTCCCTACATATCCCTCAACCTTCCCCTTTCCCTCTGGATTCTGACAAGCTACTTCTCACAGATACCCCTTGAGCTTGATAGGGCTGCCCTCGTTGACGGGGCGAGCAGGTGGAGGATCCTCTTCAGGATAATTCTGCCCGTAGCCCTTCCCGGTGTATTTTCCGCCTTCCTCCTCTCCTTCATATTCTCCTTTAACGAGTTCATACTCGCTCTCACCCTCACTACCGATTACAGGGCAAGAACGGTGCCCGTGGGCATAGCTCTCTTTCAAGGACTCCACGGGGAGACACCTTGGGGTACGATAATGGCTGCATCGGTAATCACCATCCTTCCCATAGTCCTCCTCACTGTGCTCTTTCAGAAGTACATAATCGGCGGTCTGACGAGAGGAGCTGTAAAGGGATGAGACTGAGGGTGGCGAACCTGAGCAAGGAGTTTTACTCCGAGAGGGGAAGGGTTGAAGCTCTCAGGAACGTGAGCTTTGAGGTGGAGGAGGGGGAAATATTCGTGCTCCTTGGACCGAGCGGGAGTGGG
>JALSTO010000009.1 GCA_026983685.1 Aquificaceae bacterium
AGAACGACTTCGCATACCATTACCTCTACAAACCTGAAAAAGGTTACAACTCCTGGGATGAGTTCATAGATGACATGTATAAGGGGAAGGTTGAGGGAATGGTTACCGCAGCTCTCAACTTTGTCAACAATACACCTAACGCTAAGAAGACGATAAGAGCCCTGCAAAACTTGAAGTGGATGGTGGTCTTAGACTCCTTCATGATTGAGACCGCTGAGTTCTGGAAGGCTGAGGGTGTTGATCCTTCTAAGGTGAACACAGAAGTTCTCGTACTTCCGACAGGAGACTTCATAAATAAAGAGGGTTCAATGACAAACAGCGCGAGATGGATAAAGTGGAAGTACAAGGCTGTTGACCCGGAAGGCGATGCCAAGGATGAGTACTGGATATTCGGACATTTCTATATGAAGCTAAAAGAGCTGTATGAGAAGGAAGGGGGAGCTTTCCCGGACCCAATACTCAACCTCGTCTGGCCTTACAAGAACCCCTACTACCCGACTGCGGAGGAGATACTCACAGAGATAAACGGATACTACACAAGGGACGTTGACGGACATAAGAAAGGGGAGAGGGTAAGACTCTTTACAGCTCTCAGGGATGACGGCTCAACCGCCTGCGGTGGCTGGCTTTACTGCGGTGTCTTTCCACCGGAGGGTAACCTTGCCAAGAGGACGGATCTTCACGACCCCCTCGGTCTGGGAACCTATCCCAACTATGCCTGGAACTGGCCTGCCAACAGGAGGGTTCTCTACAACAGGGCTTCCTGTGATGCTGAAGGTAGACCCTGGGACCCTGAAAGACCGCTCTTGAGATGGGACCCTGAAAAAGGAAGATGGGTAGGAGACACCCCAGACACAGCGGCGACAGCACCGCCCGAGAAGGGAATAGGTGCCTTTATCATGCTCCCGGAGGGAAGGGGGAGACTCTTTGCAGCAAGGAGCTATGCGACCTTCAAGGACGGACCCCTGCCGGAGCACTACGAGCCTTACGAGTCCCCCGTGACTAACATCCTTCATCCAAACGTTCCCTACAACCCGGTTGCAAAAATTTACAAGTCAGACCTTGACCTCTTCGCCACACCCGACAAGTATCCCTATGTGATCACCACCTACCATCTCGTTGAATTCTACTTCTTCCAGACGAACAACGTCTATTCCCTCGTGAGACTCTTCCCAACCCATGTCTTTGCGGAGATACCTGAAGAACTTGCGAAGGAGAAGGGGATAAAGAGCGGAGATATAGTGAAGATTGAAACACCGAGGGCGACTGTAAGAGCCTTTGCCATGGTTACCAAAAGGATAAAACCGCTCAACGTTGCTGGTAAGAAGGTTTATACGATAGGACTACCTATACATGGAGGTATGCAGGGATTCCTCGCAAAGCTTCTTCGTAACAACGCCAAGGCTTCAATAGCTAACCTGATAAGCCCGAACGTTTGGGACCCGAACTCAAGGACGCCTGAATTTAAAGCCTTTTTGTGCAATATAGCCAAAGCCTAAGGGAGGTGAAAAGATGAGCACCTTGACAACAGGCGGAACGGTCGGGTTGGGCATAAAGAGGCTATCCGCCTCAAAGGAGCCCGACACATCAACAAAGACCTATCCAGAACTTGCGATCCTTGTTGACATATCTTCCTGCATAGGCTGTAAAGCCTGCGAGGTTGCGTGTCAGCAATGGCACGATCTCACCCCTCCTCTTCTTTCGCCTGAGGAGGTTCAGAAGATCGGTTTTGTAAGCTATCAGTCCCTTCCTGATCTCAGGCACGACCTTTTCATGCTTATGAAGTTCAACGAGGGTGAAACGAGCAGGGGGTTTACGTGGTTTATCACAAAATACCAGTGCATGCACTGCAGAGAACCCGGTTGCCTCATAGCCTGCCCTTCACCGGGGGCGGTAATTCAGTATCAGAACGGTATCGTTGACTTTGACCACTCCAAGTGCATAGGCTGTAAGATGTGTCTCGTCGGCTGTCCCTTTGATGTTCCCAGATACGATGCCAACAACAAGCCCTGGAAGTGCAACTTCTGTATAGACAGGGTATCTGCAGGACTTGAACCTGCCTGCGTGAAAACCTGCCCGACCAACTGCCTTACCTTTGGTCTCAAGGAGGACATGGTTGAGAAAGGAAAGAAGATAGTTCAGAAGTTGAAAGAGAGAGGCTACGAAAACGCAACCCTGTACGACCCCGAAGGTGTGAACGGAACGGGCTACATATACGTACTTCCCCACGGAGACCACGTCAAGGACTACAACCTTCCCGAGAATCCCAAGATTGAGGCGAGCATAGGACTATGGAAGGGACCCCTCAAGACCCTCGGCAGTATAGCCCTCTGGGGCACGCTTATCGGGGCGTTTCTACAGCTTATCCTCTGGGGACCCATAAAGGTCTTCGGAGGTAAGGAAAATAAAGAGGAGGGATAACCATGGCGGTTGAGAGCACAAAGATCTATGAAGAGCAGATAGAGAGGTTCTCCGCACTGGACAGAATCCTTCACTGGATCACAGCCCTTGCCTTCCTCTACTGCCTGCTCTCAGGGATAGGCATAGCCTACCCGAAGTTCCACTGGTTACTGACCGTTCTCGGTGGTGGTGAGTTTGCCCGCTGGCTCCATCCGTGGGCCGGCGTGGTTTTCTCCATAGGGGCGGTTCTGATGATACTCAAGTGGGCAAGGGATATGGTGATAACCGGCGAGGATATACTCTTCCTGATGAAGATAAAGTCTTACATATCGGGAAGGCATGAGGACCTGCCTGAGGCAGGTAAGTACAACGGAGGGCAGAAGCTCTACGCCTGGATAGTTTTCATAAGCGCCATAGTCTTCTTCCTCACGGGAATAGTTATGTGGTTTCCCGAGAACTTCGGTATAGGTCTCGTGAGGTGGTCCGTTGTTATCCACGAGATAAGCTTCATAGTGGCGGGAGCATTCACGATAATCCACATATACATGGGAACCATAGGACTGCCCGGTTCAATATGGGGGATGATAGGAGGCAAGGTCTCCGCAACCTGGGCTAAGTTCCATCACCCAAAGTGGTATAGAGAGGTTAAGGGAAGATGAA
The DNA here is from genome assembly GCA_026983685.1 of Aquificaceae bacterium. Classification (GTDB taxonomy): domain Bacteria; phylum Aquificota; class Aquificia; order Aquificales; family Aquificaceae; genus Hydrogenivirga. The sequence goes on from JALSTO010000009.1 coordinate 3,061, forward strand.
GAATATAGGTGTTTTTCTTTTAGGAGCCCTACTGGTAGTGAGTGCATCCTTTTCAACTGAGAAGGCTCAGGCACTTCTTATGAACAGAGCGGGTGAGGTCGTGGGAAAAGCTGAACTTATTGAAGGTTCTGGGGGCGTTCTTATAACGGTGAGAGCTTCTGGGCTCCCCCCCAATGCGGAGCTTGCCTTTCATATCCACGAAAGAGGAGAATGCGTGCCACCCAGCTTCAAAAGTGCCAAAGGACATTACAACCCGGAAGGAAAAGAACATGGCTTGCTGAACCCGAAAGGACATCACGCGGGAGATATGCCGAACGTGTTTACGGATGCGAATGGAAAACTCAGAGTGGATATCTTCAACTCTAAGGTAACCCTAAAATCTGGCAAGCCTAACTCCCTCTTCAAAAAGGGCGGAACAGCTATAGTCCTCCATGAAAAGGGTGACGACTATAGGTCAAATCCCGCGGGAAACGCCGGCAAGAGAATAATCTGTGGGGTCATAAAGAGATGAACGTATTCAAACAGAAGGAAAGGGAATTTGCACTCCAGAGAGTAGATATGCTCAGGGAGAGGTTCCCCGAAGCGGGGGAGCTTCTCTCTTTCCTTAAAGGTGTCTTAGAATTTCAGAGCCAAGTTATAGAAGAGCTTCGGGAGAAGGACCCCCCCTTTGACGTTAGTTCAGCCCTCTCAAGAATAGACAAGGGAAAGCCAGCCCTAAGGCTAAGGGGAGTTGATTGGACAGTTTACTTTCCCCTCCTGAGAAGGCTCCTTGATGTTTTATCAGACATAGGAACCGAGGAGATAAAGACCAGAGTGGAAGGGCTTGCTAAGTTGAGCGATGAAGAGATAAAGGGGGAGCTCAATTCCTTCCTTGAAAGTAGGGAGGCGGATGAGGTTGAGAGGCTTACCTTCCTTTCGTGGCTACAGCCTGTGCTACACACCTTCGCGGACAGGATTGAACTCAACCACGAGAAGTGGCTCAAGAACGTATGTCCTGTGTGCGGTTCAAAGCCTTCCGTTTCCTTCCTCATGGATACCTCCGAGTGGGAGGGGGTGAGGTTCTTAAGGTGTAGCCTCTGTCTTACCGACTGGCTCTACGAGAGGACCAAGTGCACGGTCTGTGGCAACAACGAGGATGACAAGCTGAGCTACTACACCTCGGAGGAGGTGAAGCACGTTGAGCTTCAGGTCTGCAATCTGTGCAATCACTACATAAAGAACGTTGATATGAGGAAGGACGGGCTTGCGGTTCCGGATGTTGATGATGTAGCGACAGTTGCCCTTGATCTCTGGGCTGGAGAGCAGGGATACCTGAAGGTGGAGAGAAACCTTCTGGGTCTGTAAGATGCGCAGGAGGGACCTGCTCAAAGCCCTCTTCCTGCTCCCTTTTCTTTTGGGAAGGATTTCCATGGGAAAGGACATAAAGGTTCTGGGATGTAGTCTCAAAGGTGACAGGCTTTACAGGATTGAGCCCCACAGGATGCTCTTTCAGTGGGTGAAGGAAGAAGGAGAGGGTATTTACTCCGTAGGCATGGCTTCTTTGCTCGCATCTCTCAGTTATCCCCTTTACTCAATAAGGGTAAAACCTGTAGGGACAAAGCTCTCCTTTGACGACAACCTTGCAACAGTAGAAGCGGGAAAGAGGATAGCTACCTTCCCCACACCCCTCTCAGGGGAGATAGTTGAGGTAAATCAGGAGGTTCTTAAGGACCCTGAACTTATAAACAGGAAACCCTACACCTACTGGATAGCAAAGATAAAGGCAACAAACCCAGAGGAGCTCAGAAACTTCAAAAGGGCTGAGGAGATAGAGAAAGTCGTCAGGGAAGTTATAATCAATGAGGATATAGATTGCAGTAAGATTGAGGAGTAGGGAGAGGTTGGCAGGCTGGTGCCGTCCCGGGACTTCAAATCCCGTGGGAGGTCTCGCAGGAGGTCTCCGGAGGGTTCGATTCCCTCCCTCTCCCGCCATGAAAGGATGAAGAGGATATACTTGGACAACGCATCTACGACACCACTCCTACCGGAGGTAAAAGACTTTCTCTGCAAGGCTCTTGAGCTTTACGGAAATCCCTCAAGCCCCCACATCCTCGGAGAGGAGGCAAGGGAGCTCTTAGAGGTTGCAAGGGAGAACATAGCGAGCCTGCTGGGTGTCAAACCAACGGAGATAGTCTTCAACTCCTGCGCTACTGAGGGAAACAACATGGTCCTGAGGAGCGTAGCCACAAAGAAGAAGGGAAACGTGGTTATAAGCTCCATAGAGCACAAGTCTGTAAGCATGGTAGCCCAGGAGCTCAAGAAAGAGGGAATTGAAGTAAGGGAAGCTCTCGTGGAAAAGAGCGGTGTCATTGACCTTGAGCACCTTGAGAAGCTCATAGACGGTGATACGCTCCTCGTATCGGTGATGAGTGTGAGCAACGAGTTCGGCACCGTC
>JALSTO010000010.1 GCA_026983685.1 Aquificaceae bacterium
CATAGCCTCCTGAACTCAGACTTTGGGAGCTCCTCCTTCCTTACTTTCTTCTTCTTGAGCTCTTTTTCAACCTGCTGTTCTATTGGAAGACCGTGACAGTCCCAACCGGGAATGTACAGGATATTTTTTCCCTTCATAAGGTTGTACTTGTTAATAACGTCTTTGAGTATCTTGTTAAGGGCATGCCCTATGTGAATGTGACCGTTTGCATAGGGTGGTCCATCGTGGAGTAGGAAAACCTCCTTTCCCTTCCTGCGTTCTGTTATCTTTTTGTATATCCCTTTCCACCTTTCAAGTATCTGGGGTTCCTTGCTGGGGAGGTTTGCCTTCATGGGAAAGTCAGTTCTGGGAAGGTTTAGCGTGTCCTTGTAGTCCATTCATCAAACCTCCGCACATTCACAAAAATGGCTGAAAGATAATTATAGACTAAAGAAAAAGCTTGCAAAAAAGGTGTAAGTTATGTATTATCTATATCAGCGCTAAATTCTATTTGGGAGGGTCGTGCTATGACAAAGGCAGAGCTTGTTGCAGAGGTCGCCAAGCAGGCGGGCATCACCAAGAAGGAGGCGGACGCTGCCATCAAGGCTGCTGTGGCAGCTATTGCCAAGGCTCTCAAGAAGGGTGAGAGGATCGCGATCCCAGGATTGGGGATCTTCACCGTAAGAAAGAGAGCCGCCAGGAAGGGAAGGAATCCCAGGACGGGGCAGGTTATCCAGATACCTGCCAGAAAGGTCGTTGCCTTCAAACCGGCAAAGGACCTCAGAGAGAGCATAAAGTAAGAAGTTTCCCTTCGGGGCTTTTGCCCCGCTCCTATGTACAACTTTTTAGCATCAAGAAGGGAAGGTGATCTTTTAATACTTCCGGAAGAGGAAGTAAAGCACCTGAAGGTAAGGAGGATAAGAAGAGAGGAGCCGATAGGTGTAATCTGGGAGGGGAAGCTATACAGATGCACTATCAAGGACCTGAGCCAAAAGGAAGCAAGGTGCTCAATAGATGAAGTAGTTCCGGTTCCAGAACCTGAGATAGATATCACCCTTTATCAAGCGGTTCCTGTGGAAATCGGTGTTTTTGATTTCATAGTTCAGAAGGCAACAGAGGTTGGCGTGGAAAAGCTTGTCCCAGTGATAACAGAGAGGAGTTTCAGAAAGAATGAAGTCATACTTAAAAAGATTCCCCGCTGGGAGAGAATAGTCAGGGAATCAATGAAGCAGTCTGGAAGACCGAAACCTCTTCTCATAGAAGAGCCGAAGGAACTGATATCCCTGAAGGCTGATAGAGATATGAACATACTCTTAGACAACTTTCAGGAAGGGACTTCCCTGAGGGAGATTGAGCTCAAGGGTATCAAAAGTGCCTGTATTGTAGTAGGTCCTGAGGGAGGCTTCAGCAGGTCAGAGGTAGCCCTTCTGAAAGATGCAGGATTTAAATCCGTCAGATTAAAGCCTTACACTATGAGAACTGAAACTGCGGCTGTAGTTTGCTCCAGCTTCCTCATAAACTTTGCAGGTCCTTGAGCTTTATACCGTAAGCTTTCACTTTCCTATATAGGCTTGATAGATCTATACCTATCTTAGTGGCTACCTCCTTCATGTCATAACCGTACTCCTTTAGCTTCTCCTCTATAAAGACCTTTTCAAATTCCCTCTTAGCTTCCTTAAAGCTCTGAAACCTGAACATGTAGCTGTAATCCCTCCTCTGACGGGAAAATCCAGCCCCTATATGTTCTGAGCTTATCACATCTCCGTCGCAGAGGATCACAAGCCTCTCCATAAGATTCCTGAGCTCCCTTACATTTCCCCTCCATCTGTGGCTCAGAAGTGCCTCCTTGGCATCATCCGAAAGGCTCTTACACTCTTTCTTATACTCCTGAGAGAACTTCTTCAGAAAATACTCAGCCAAGGTAATGATGTCCTCACCCCTCTCCCTAAGAGGAGGCATCTCTATGGTAAATACAGAAATCCTATAGTAGAGGTCCTCCCTGAACCTGCCCTCCTGAACCTCGGAAAGTATGTCCTTGTTTGAGGCGGATACTATACGCACATCCACCTCTATCTTCTGAACACCCCCGAGTCTTGTGAAGCTTCCTGTCTCTATCACCCTCAAGAGCTTAGCCTGTGCCTTCTTATCCATATCCCCTATCTCATCAAGGAAGAGCGTTCCCCCATCAGCAAGCTCAAACTTACCTTTCTTCCTGTTTACAGCCCCTGTAAAGGCTCCTTTTTCGTAGCCAAAGAGCTCAGCCTCTATAAGGTCGCTGGGGATTGAGGCACAGTTTATATCAACAAATTGCCCTTTCCTTCCAGAATGTCTATGAATAAGCCTTGCAACAAGCTCTTTCCCGGTCCCGCTCTCCCCAAGTATCAGTACGGGAGCCCGGCTCTTGGCTATCTTTGGGATCATCTCCTTTATCTCCCTTATCTTCTTTGAGTTCCCTATGAGCTCTATCTCCTCCTCTCTTGCGCCTTGCCTCCTGCTTACGGATTCAGAAACAGCGTGCTTTAAAGTTATAAGGAACCTGTCCATGGAAAAGGGCTTTTCCAGAAAGTCGTAGGCTCCTTTCCTGATAGCCTTGACAGCCATCTCAACGTTGCCATGACCGGTTATAACCACAACAACGGAATCGGGGGAGATCTCCGACAGGGTATCCATGAACTCAATGCCGTCCCCATCAGGCATCCAAACATCAAGTACAACTACGTGGAAGAACTCCTCGGAAAGCTTCCTCTTAGCCTCCTCAAGGGTTCCCGCAAGGTCTACCCTGTAGCCCTCCTCCCTGAGTATCTCTCTAAGAGAGCTCCTTATACTCTCCTCATCATCAACCACAAGCACTTTAACAGACATACTTTAATTTTAGAACTTATCCACAAGTTTTCCACAAACTTTCCACATTTTTTCCACAATTTATCCACAAAATTTCCACAATCCTGTGGAAAAGTCCACACTCCCCCACCCACATATGTGGAAAGTTCGTAAGTTATTGATATGTATGGACATATTTTGCAAGCATAAGCTATTGATGTCTCTGGAAATAATAGACGCAATGTGGAGAAATGTGGAAAAGTTTCTAAGTTATTGAAATATATAGCCGTATTTCACATGCATAAGTTGTTAATATACGTAAACATTCATGACCGATTGTGGAAAACCTGTAAGCCATTGGTAAACCTGCACAAATCCATCACGCATAAGGTATTAATAACATTGCAAAAATGAAACACATTGTGGAAAGCCAACCCATAAGTTATTGATAATTCTAAATAATGTGATCTTAGTTACCCGCTCTCTATTTTTATTTATTAAATTTATCTTTATATATAAAAGAAAAGGATTATTAGAAGATGCGTGTAGAAAGTTTCAAGAGTAATCTCTCTATTTCCCTATAGAGTAGTGAGAGGTTCTGTTTGACCCTCTCATCTTGAACCGAGTCAAGAAAATCCTTTAGCTCCAGAAGGTGCTGGAACACATACTCTATTACAGTATCCTCCCTGCTTAAAATTTGCTTCACTACAGCTTCCTTCTTCTTGTTTATGTGCTTGTAATGCTTCTTTCCCTGATAAACATACTGAATTGTAAGAGCTCTGTACCTCTTTCCGTTCTTCTTTGGTATCTCTCTGTAGTAGGGTTTTGTGATTATCTCAGCATCTTCTGGTATGTTCAGAAGTTTCTTGATATCATCCTTCCATCCCATCCCTTTTCAAAACGTGGCTTTTGGGAACGACACAGATAAAACTTCCCCGAAAGACTTCCTCCGCTCCTCTTCTCCCCACCACACTAACGATCTTCTTCTTACCTTCTTCTCTTTCAAGTTTAGCTTCAAATAGAATCTCTTCTCCCTTTACTACAGGTTTTAAGAAGTTTACCTGGGCACCCGCAAGAACTACATTCGGGTGGTTCACGGAAAGCATAGCTGAGTAGTCAGCTGCGGAGAAGATGAAGCCTCCGTGAATCAAGCCTGTATCATCCGCAACCATTCTATCATCGGTTTTGAGCCTCACCACGGCGTAGCCGTCCTTTACTGTTTCAGGAAAACCACTCAGGGAGCTGTCTATTCGGGAGTGGGTTCTTATATTCTTCACGATGCTATAATTATAACGTCAAGGCGGCGTAGCTCAGGTGGTTAGAGCGGGGATCTCATAAGTCCCAGGTCGGAGGTTCGACTCCTCCCGCCGCCATGAGAAGTTTAAAATAGAGAACCAATGTACGCTCTGATCCAAAAACACAAGAGGCTTGCCGCGATAGTTATAGCGGTTGCATCCCTCTCCTTCCTTTTCTGGATGTTCAGCGTTGCGGATCTGAAGCAAATGTTCGGTCTGAAGAGGTGTGTTGCTGATGTTGAAGGCTCCTGTATAACTCCAAGGGAGTTCAGATACGAGCTCCTGAAGTATGCAAACCTCATGGAGAAGGAAGACCTGAGGTCTCTCGTGAAAAGACAGGTTCTGTACAGCCTTATAAACAGGGAGGCTTTCTACATAAAGGCTCTCAGGCTTGGGATAGTTGCCTCTGACAGGGAGGTTTACGATGCAATAAGGAATGACAGTAGCTTTCAGGAAGGAGGAAAGTTCAGTCTGCGGAAGTACAGGGAGACCCTTGAAAGGGCGGGGTTTACCCCTGCTGAGTACGAGACATACCTGAAAAAGCTTCTAACCGTTAGGAAGCTCATCAGGTTCATAGAGATGGGGACCTATCTGACCGATAGGGAGATTGAGTTTCAGGAGAGGATCCTCGCAACACGTTTTTTTGGCAGAGCTTACCTGATATCTCCTGAGAGGATAAAGCCTTCTTCCTCTCCCACGGAAAAGGAGCTCAGGGAGTTTTACACCAAGAACAGGGACAGGTTCAGGGTTCCGGAGAAGAAGGTTTATAGACTCTGGAAGACGGAAAAGAAGGAGAAAGCCCACTCCCTTTACAGCCAGATAAAGAAGGGACGTGTGCCTGAAGGTGGTAGGAAGCTTGAGGGTAGAGAGCTTGATACCCTTCCCGGGCAGGTCCTCCAAGCTTTGAAGAGCCTGCGAGTAGATAGACCTTACACGCTCACAAAGTCGGGGGAGACTTACTACATTCTCCTTCTGGAAAAGGTTGAGCCTGAGAGGGTGAAGAGCTTTGAGGAGGCTAAGGAGGAGATTGAAAGGCTTTACTTTGAGGAGGAAAAGGAGAAGCTTTCCTTCAAGAAGGCAAGAGAGATAAAGGATGCACTTGCAAAAGGTAGGAGGGTTGACTTAAAGCCTCTGAGGTTTGAGGAAACCAGCCTTGATGAGTTCATGAAGCTCTTCAGAATACAGGGGGAAGAGGTCCTGAGGCTTGTCTTTTCGGAGGAGAAGGTCTTCGGACCTTACAAAACAGGTGGGGGCTACGTTGTGCTCTACATAGAGAAGAGAGTGCTATCTGAGGAAGGCGTGAAGAACATGACCGCTCTTAAGGAGAGCCTGAAAAAGGCAAAGCTTGACAGTCTGCTGAACCTCTTTGCGGACAGCCTTCTGAAGAGTATGGATGTT
>JALSTO010000011.1 GCA_026983685.1 Aquificaceae bacterium
TCGCCTTGGGCGGAAAGACCTACAAGCTAAAGTTCGGACATCACGGAGGGAATCACCCCGTCAAGGACCTCAGAACGGGAAGGATAGAGATAACGGCTCAGAACCACAACTTCGCCATAGACCCGGACTCCCTGCCACCGGAGGTTGAGGTTACTCACCTTAACCTGCTTGACAACACCGTTGAGGGAATAAGACATAAAGACCTGCCCGTCTTTGCGGTTCAGTACCACCCCGAGAATTCCCCCGGTCCCCATGACTCTTACTATCTCTTCAAAGAGTTCGTCCAGCTTTCTCAGAAAGCCTCTCAATGACGTCCCTTACCCTGTCTGCTTTGTTTCTAAAGCTCGCCCTGTTGCATATCAGCCATGCAGTTGAGGAGCCAACCTCCTCAATCTCAACCAGACCGTTTTCTCTGAGGGTCCTTCCAGTCTGAACGAGGTCAAGGATGAAGTCCGAGAGCCCTATGACGGGTGCAAGCTCAACCGAGCCACTCAGGACGAGTATGTCCGCCTTCACACCCTTTCGGGTGAAAAAGTCCTTGGCTATGTTCGGGTACTTGGTGGCTACCTTTAGGTGCCCGCTTGAGAAGTACTTCTCCTCACTTTCGGGCTTCCCTGCCACCGATATCCTGCAGAGCCCTATACCGAGGTCAAGTATCCTGTAAACCTCAGGCTTTCTCTCAAGATAGACATCGTAACCGCATATACCTAAGTCCGCCACGCCGTTCTCAACGTAAACGGGAACATCAAAGGGCTTAACCAGAAAGAGGGCTACATCCCCGAGCTCAAGGGTTAGCTTTCTCCCCTCGGAGGGCTTCTCCGGAAGTATTCCTGCGGAGCTCAGGAGACCGACGCTCTCCTCAAAGAGCCTCCCTTTAGGGACAGCTATCTTTATCATCTCCTCTTGGGCTTTATCCTCATTAGAACTTCGTCGGGGTTTATGCTCTCCCCTACCTGAACCAGTATTTCCTCCACCACACCCTCAACAGGGCTGTGTATCTCGTTCTCCATCTTCATAGCCTCAACAACCATGAGGACGTCGCCCTCTCTTACCTCCTGACCGACGCTCACCTTTATGTTAACGACCTTCCCCGATATGGGAGAGGTGATGTCTCCTATGTCCCTCGGCTTGGGTCTCTTAGGGGTTACAGGAGCACCTTCGGAAAGCTCATAGCCTCCTCTACCCACCTCAACCTCCCTTATCGGCTGGAGGACTACCTCTTCAAGCCTTCCATCAAGCCTTATGAAAAAGGTTCTTCCTCCTGCAGTCTCCTCCCCCCTACCCGCTATCTGGACATGGTACTGCTCTCCGTGGACGGTTATGTTGAACTCAACGGGTGCCTTTTCGGGACAGACATCTCCTTCAGGTTCCTCCATGGGAACGGGCGGAAGCTCTCCCTTCTCAACCTTCTCCCTCCACTCAAAGAACTCTTTGGCAACGACCGGAAAGAGAACGTAGGAAAGGACGTCCTCCTCCGATCTCGCACCAGCCTCGTAGGCTTCCTCCCTTGCCTTCTCAAGCTCGGGCTCAAGCAGGTCCGCGGGTCTCCTGTCGTATATAGGCTTCTCCTCCCCCAGTATCTTCCTGAGTATCTCTTCCCTTATGGGAGCGGGAGGTCTTCCGTAGAGCCCCTTGACGTAGTCCTTCGTCTCCTTCGTCACGACCTTGTACCTTTCTCCATGAAGAACGTTCATGAAGGCCTGTGTTCCGACTATCTGGCTGGTAGGCGTGACAAGGGGTGGATAGCCGAGGTCCTCCCTGACCTTCGTGACCTCCTCCAGAACCTCTTCAAGCTTCTCCTCAAGGTTCTGTTCTCTCAGCTGACTTATGAAGTTGCTTATCATGCCTCCGGGTATCTGGTGTATCAGGACACCAACGTCAGGGTAGGGAGGAAGAACGTCATACTTGCTGTACTTAGCCCTGACCTCCCTGAACATATCCCCCGCCTTTTTGTAAAGCTGGGCATTAACCTTCACATCGTAGCCGAACTCCCTGAGGACGTAGATCATGGTTTCTCCCGGCGGGTGGGATGTCTGACAGGAGAGGGAGTAAAAGGCTGTGTCAATCATCTCAGCTCCAGCCTCAATTCCCTTGAGCTGAGCCATCTCAGCCAGATCCGCTGTTGTCTGGGTATGGAGGTGGACCGGGTGATCCGGATACTCCGACCTGAGGGCTGAAACGAGATCGTAGGCTACCTTAGGTGAGAGGAGACCCGCCTGATCCTTTATGGATATTATGTCTATACCCATATCCACAAGCTCTCCAGCTATCCTCACGTAGTACTCAACGGTGTGAACGGGGCTTATAGCGTAGGAGAGGACACCCTTCACGATACCGCCGACCTTCTTGGCTACCTCAATGGACTTCTGCATGTTTCTCGTGTCGTTCAGGGCATCAAATATCCTGAAGACCTCTATCCCGTTGTCGTAAGCCTTCTTGACAAACTCCTCAACGACGTCGTCCGCATAGTGCCTGTATCCTACAACGTTCTGACCTCTCAGAAGCATCTCCAGCTTTGTGTTCTTAGCTGTATCCTTGAACTTCCTGAGTCTTTCCCAGGGGTCTTCCTTCAGGTATCTGAGACACACATCGTAGGTGGCTCCGCCCCAGACCTCAAGGGACCAGAAGCCACACCCGTCAAGGACCTCAATCACGGGGAGCATGTCCTCAGTCCTTACCCTCGTAGCCAAAAGGCTCTGAATTCCGTCCCTTAGGGAGATGTCGGTTACCTTTATCTCTCTCATCCTTAAACTCCTTAAAAGGATAGTATATATGAATTGGCTCAGGAAGTGTGCCTGCTCAGGAACCTCTTCATAACGGAGAGTGCCTTTCTGTAGCCCAGCTCGTAAATCTCATCCGCCTTGTTTATGTTGAGAGGCGAGTAATCCGTTAGATCGGGGGTGATAACCGCATCACATAACTCCCTTCTCTTATCAACGTTTGACCTCACCGCGAGGAAGAAGCTCCTCATGAGTATGTTCACTATGTTGCCTACTTTATCAATCCTCTCTATAGGGTTCACATCAACACCTATCTTGGGTGTCCTGTATCTTTCAAGGGGCTCCACGGGCAGGTTGTTCATTACTCCTCCGTCAATGAGAACGTATCCCGAGTATTTTATAGGCTCAAATATGCCCGGCAGGGCACAGCTCCCCATAAGGACGGGTGGGAGCTCCCCCTTGCTTATGTAAAGAGAACGGGCTGAGAGGAGGTCGGTGGCACATATGTAAACCCTCTTTGGAAGCTCCTCAATCCGCTCCACGGGGACCAGCTTAGTAAGGTGCTTCTCAGCCTTCTTGAGGGTGAAGAGACCGCTTCGCGGTATTCTGGGTATAAAGAGAGAAAACCACCTTGTCTCTTTTACGAGCCTGAGCATATCCTCGGGTGTGTAGCCGTAGGCGTAGAAGACAGCCACTATAGCCCCAGCACTCGCCCCGCTGAGAGCTCCCACCTCCACTCCGAGCTCCTCAAGAGCTTTAAGAACACCTATGTGGGCAACTCCCCGGACCGCCCCTCCTGAAAGAACGAGGTTTACCCTCACCTCTCTTCTCCCAGCAGAACCACGCACATGCAGGCTATACCCTCGGACTCGCAGAAGCCTTCTCTCCTCTTACCTTTCAGAGATATCCTGCTCTCCTCAATTCCAAGGAGCTCGGACAGTCTCTTCCTTATCTTACTCTTGTGGGGGGCTATCTTGGGTCTGTCCGCGATGAGAACACAGTCAAGGTTTATGAGCCTGTATCCCCTTTCTCTCATCCTCTTTATAGCTTCCTCAAGAAACAGCTCCGAAGGAGCTCCTTTCCACCTATCATCTTCGTCGCTGAAGAGCTCTCCTATATCGGGTGCACCGAGGGCACCGAGGATGGCATCTGTGATCGCATGGAGAAGAACATCCCCATCGGAATGCCCTTTGAGTCCGTAGGGAGACTCTATCCTGACGCCTCCCAGCATCAGGGGTTTCCCCTCTTCAAACTCGTGGGAGTCAAAGCCGAAACCGACCCTCATCGGAGACACCACTCAAGAACCGCCATCCTCACGAAGAGCCCGTTCCTGACCTGCTCCTGAATGAGGGATTTTTCTGAATAAAGCAAGGAACCATCTATATCAATCTCTCTGTTGACAGGTCCTGGATGCATGAAGTAGCCCCTCAGTCTCCTGTATCTTTCCCGTGTAAGACCAAACTGCTCAAAGTAGCTCCTCTCAGAGGCTATGTAGTTTTCCCTCTGTCTCTCCTTCTGGAGCCTGAGCCATATAACAACGTCCGCCCACTCTATACCCTCATCTACGCTGTCAAAGACTTCCTCAATACCGAAGACTTTCATATCCCTCGGTATCAGGGTTTTGGGACCGCACACCGAGACCCTCGCCCCGAACATTCTCATAAGGGGAACCCCTGACCTGAATACCCTGCTGTGAAGTATGTCTCCGACGTACAGGACCTTCACACCCCTGATATCTTTGTAAACCTCAAGTAGCGTGAATAGGTCTATCAGACCCTGAGTTGGATGCTGGTGGGTTCCGTCCCCTGCATTTATGAGAGACAGGTTGAGGTCGGAGATGAGGTCTTCATAGGGGTACAGGATGAACGGAACTCTGAATATTACAAGCCCAAAGCCGAGGGCTTCAAAGGTTTTGAGCGTATCGTAGAAGCTCTCCCCTTTGCTCATGGAACTGCTCTCGCCTGTAACGGTGTAGGTAGAGAGTCCTAAACTTCTGCAGGCTTTTTCAAAGGATATCCTCGTTCTCGTTGAAGGCTCCATGAAGAGAAGCAGGGCGTCTCCTTTTAATTTTCTGATCCTACCCTCCTTGACCGAAGAAGCCCCCTTTAGGATAGACCTTACCTCTTCCTCCCTCAGGTCAAGGACGGATATGAGGCTCTTCATTTCCGAATATTTTAATGCCTGAGGCAAGGTAGATTGGAAAAATTGAAATGAAGATTTAGGGTTTAACTAAATTTACGCCCTAAGTCCCCTTCCGTAAGGGAGGTTGTGCAGTTGTCGCCCGTAAGGGCGTTTTGCGGTTGCATGTAGCAGAGCAAAGAGCTAAAATAATACACACAGGTGGAGAGCTACAGGGGTGTAATGCCAGCCTCCACGTTGAGGATAATAGACAAGAGGAGTATAGAGAAAGAAGGTCTCACCCGCCTGAAGGGTGGTAGGGTCGGAGCGACCCGAACTTACGCCCGTGGAGAGGGCTCTGGCGGGGTCTCCTCACAGGAGGGGACTAGTCAACCCTCGCTGAAGCGGGAATCCCCATGCGGGTCTTCTGGGTGGGATTATACTCCCTACCAGAAGCTCCGTCCGTAAGGGCGGAGAGGTTCACGATGTAAACTTCCTAAAAAAATGAGGAGGAGGGAAATGGACAGAAGGGAGTTTATAAGGAATGCTTCGCTTGCAGGCTTCTCTTTACTTCTTCCATCCCTGTC
>JALSTO010000012.1 GCA_026983685.1 Aquificaceae bacterium
GATGACTTCATATATGCGGATAGATTCATTCCTTACCTTGAGCTCGTGGACTACGTCAAGATTGATGTCCTTGAACATTCACCCGAGCAGGTAGAGGAGTTTCTTGAGAAGATAAAGCCTTACGATGTGAAACTTATAGCGGAGAAGGTTGAGACCTATGAGATATACAAAACCTACTACGACATGGGCTTTGACTACTTTCAGGGCTTCTTCTTTCAGGAACCGAGGGTTATAGCTTCAAAGACTGTAGAGCCCACCTACACAGCCCTTGTGAAGCTCTACAACCTCGTGGCTGAGGAGAGGGATGTTAGGGAGATAGAAAGTGTATTTAGGAAGTTTTCGGACCTTTCAGTAAAACTCCTTCAGCTTATAAACTCCGCTTACTATGCCCTGAGACAACCCGTAAAGTCAATAAGGCATGCAGTTCTCATGCTGGGCTACAAGAACATACTCAGATGGATACTGCTCCTCATGTACTCTGTCAGGAGTGAGGAATTTACCTCTGATCCTCTCTTTGAGGAAGCATCCCTCAGGGGATTCTACATGGAATCAGTTGCAAAGTATATCTTCTCCAAGGGTGAGATAGTTGAGAAATCCTTCATAACGGGTGTCCTGTCTCTGGTGGATGTCCTCTTGGGAGTTCCTATGGAGAAGGTCGTTTCCAGCCTTTCCCTTGAGGAGGATATAAAGGTAGCCCTGCTCCGAAGGGAGGGAACTCTGGGAGATATTCTCAGGATGGTTGAATTGGTCCAGACGGGAAAGCTATCCAAGATAGAGCCCCTTTTGGAGAAGTACAGCTCCAAGCATCTTACTGTAGAAAAACTCCTACAACTCCAGATGGAAGCTCTAAAGGCTTACTCAAGACTTGAGATTTAGAGGAAGAGAGAGCTTACCGACTCCTCTTCGTGGATCCTCTTTATGGCTTCTCCAAGGAGGGGGGCTACCGATACAACCTTAAGCTTGTTAAAGAGCTTGTCTTCAACAGGTATAGTGTTTGTTATTACCACCTGCTCTATGGAAGAGCCTGTGAGCCTCTCAACCGCAGGTCCGGAGAGGACACCATGAGTTGCACAGGCTATGACCCTCTTTGCTCCTCTGTTTATCAACATGTTGGAGGCAGCTACCATCGTACCCGCTGTGTCTATAAGGTCGTCTATTATTATCGCCTCCTTTCCCTCCAGCTCTCCCACAACGTCAAGCACCTCAGCTTTGTTAGGTTCGGGTCTTCTCTTGTATATTATGGCTATACCACAACCGAGCCTGTTCGCGAGCTGTCTCGCCCTTTCAACCCCTCCCGCATCGGGTGAGACCACCACAGGGTCTTCAAGTATGAGGTTCTTCCTTATGTAATCGTGGAGTACGGGAAGGGCGGAGAGATGGTCAACGGGTATATCAAAGAAGCCCTGTATCTGGGGTGAGTGAAGGTCAATTGTCACTACTCTGTGGGCACCTGCAACGGTTATCAGGTCCGCAAGGAGTCTTGCGCTCACAGGAGTCCTCGGCTTGTCCTGTCTGTCCTGCCTTGCATAGGCGAAGTAGGGTATTACTGCTGTTATCCTCCCCGCGGATGAGCGCTTCAGGGCGTCTATTATCAGAAGGAGCTCCATTATGTGCTGGTTAGCCGGGCTTGACAGGGACTGGAATACGTAAACATCCGCCCCCCTGATTGACTCATTTATCTGAACCCTGACCTCACCATCGCTGAACTTGGTCACGAGCATATCTGAGATATCCACGTTGAGGTAGCGGGAAACCTCCTCCGCAAGGGTCCTGTTTGCGGTTCCCGTCAGTATCTTGAGAGGTCTCTTCATTTCTTTTAAATGGCTGGGGTGCCTGGACTCGAACCAGGAACCCCCGGATCCAAAGTCCGGTGCTCTGCCAGTTGAGCTACACCCCAAGCCAGCTCTTAGTTTCAAACACCTTCCAGCCCCTGAGCTTTGCTCCCGCTTCCACCTCAGGGGTGAGCTTACCTATATAGAATACAGCAGAACCGCTCCCGCTGACAAGAGCTTTCAAGCCAAGGTGCTCTAAAAATCTGACCACCTCTCCTATCTCGGGATACATCTCAGAGGCTATCTCCCCCAGCCTGTTCTCAAGAGCTTCGTATCTACCCTCCCTCAATATATCAAGAACATCTTCAGGCTTTATGTTGGGGGTCAGATGCCTTTCCTTTACCGCAGAATATACAATCCTTGTGGAGGCTTCCACGTTCGGTACAAGAAGTGTTATATCAAGCTCAAGGTCATCAACCTTTCTGAGAACGTCTCCCCTACCCATCCCCAGGGCTGTCCCTCCTCCAAAGAAGAAGGGAGCATCGGAAGAAACAGCGCCCGCTATCTCAATCAGCTCCTCCTCACTCAGAGGCTCTCCCATGATCCTGTTTACCTCTCTCAGAACCGTTGCTACGTTGGAACTTCCTCCACCCAGACCGGCACCGACAGGTATCCTCTTGTTTATGTAGATGGAAAGCTCTATATCCCTTCCCAGCCTCCTCTGAAGCTCCGTCAGAGCCTTGAAGACGAGATTCTCCTCCTGAGGGATCCCTGTGCTGGTCTCAATTCGTAAGGGTCCTTCCCTTATCTCAATCTCATCGCACAGGTCTATTGCATGAAATACGGTAAGTATGTTGTGATAACCGTCGGATCTCTTTCCCACCAGCCAAAGTCCTAAGTTTACCTTGGCAGGTGAAAGAATCTTTGTAACGGACATGGGTATAATCTTATCCTATGGAGTACGAGGCGGTAATAGGTCTTGAGATACACGTCCAGATGGACACAACCACGAAGCTCTTTTGCTCCTGCAGGGTGCAGTTCGGAGACGAACCAAACACGAACGTATGCCCCGTTTGCCTCGGGATGCCCGGTTCTCTGCCTGTCCTGAACAGAAAAGCTGTTGAGTACGCTATCCGAGCTGCCTTAGCCCTTAACTGCGAGGTTCACAGAGAGTCAATCTTCGCAAGAAAGAACTACTTTTACCCCGACCTGCCGAAAGGATACCAGATATCCCAGTATGAGAAGCCCATCGCAACCAACGGCTGGCTTGAGTTTGATATGCCGGACGGAAGCAAAAGAAGGGTGCGTATAAGAAGGCTTCACATGGAGGAGGACGCGGGAAAGAACATCCATGAGGGCTCAAAGAGCTACGTTGACCTCAACAGGGCTGGGACACCTCTTATGGAGATAGTCACAGAGCCGGACCTCAGAACTCCCGAGGAGGCTCGCCTATTCCTTGAAAACCTAAGGAACATAATGAGGTACACGGGTGTTTCAAAGGCTGATATGGAGAAAGGACAGCTTCGCTGTGATATAAACGTGTCCGTAAGACCGAAGGGCTCTCAGGGGCTCGGGACGAGGACTGAGATAAAGAACGTAAACTCCTTCAGGTTCGTTCAGAAGGCGCTTGAGTATGAGATAGAAAGACAGATAAGGGTTGTCTCTGAAGGAGGAAAGATTGAGCAGGAGACGAGGACCTTTGACCCAGCCAGCGGTAAGACCTACACGATGAGGACCAAGGAGGAGGCTGAGGATTACAGATACTTTCCCGATCCGGACCTCCAGCCCCTTCTCCTTGAAGATAGCTGGATAGAGGAGATAAGGAGCTCTATGCCCGAGCTACCCCACCAGAGGCTAAAGAGACTGCTGAGTCAGTATGGCATCTCCGAGTATGAAGCGAAGATATTTGTCCAGAACAAGGAGCTCGGCGACTTCTTTGAGTCTGCTGTAAAGCACTACAACGAGCCCAAGATGATAGCTAACTGGCTTCTGAACGACCTCTTGGGTCTTCTCAACGAGAGGCAGGTGTCCATTGAAGACTCCCCGGTTTCCCCTGAGGGTCTCGCCCAGCTCGTCAGACTCATAAAGGAGGGGGTGATATCCACAAAGATAGGTAAAGAGGTCATAAAGGAGATGGTTCAGACGGGCAAGAGTGCCAATCAGATAGTTGAGGAGCGGGGTCTGAAGCAGATAAGCGATGAAGGAGCTATAAAGGGAATAATAGAGCAGGTGATAAGCCAGTTTCCCCAAGAGGTTGAAAGGTACAGGGCGGGAGAGGAGAAGCTTCTTGGCTTCTTCGTAGGTCAGGTCATGAAGGCAACCAAGGGTAAGGCGAATCCGAAGCTCGTAAACCAGCTTCTGAGGGAGGCTCTGAAGGGATGAAGGTAGCTATCGGTTCCGACCATGCGGGCTTTCCGCTCAAGGAGAGGATAAAGGAACATTTACTTGAACGGGGCTGTGAGGTGCTTGACTTCGGGACCACCTCTAAGGAGTCAACCCACTACCCCATCTTTGCAAAGGAGGTTGCCCTCGCTGTTCAGAGAGGTGAGGCTGAGAGGGGGGTGCTCGTGTGCGGAACGGGGATAGGTATGTGTATAACAGCGAATAAGTTCAGAGGCGTGAGGGCTGCACTGTGCCTCAACGAATACATGGCTCGTATGAGCAGGCTCCACAACGATGCGAATGTCCTCTGTCTCGGAGACAGGGTGATAGGAGAGGAGCTGGCTATATCCATAGTTGACGCCTGGCTTGAGACTCCCTTTGAAGGTGGAAGACACGCAAAGCGCGTTGAGCTCATAAGGGAAATAGAAGAAGGGCACATCTGATATGGAGCGCCTCAGCCGGTTCTACCCGGACCCGGTTGTGCTCTTCACTACCCTGCTCCTATCCCTTATGGGGCTTCTATCAATAGTGAGCGTGAAGGTTGCACCCCACATAATGGAAGACCTGGAACTGACCCACCTTCGCAGACCTCTGCTCTTTGCCCTTTTTCTCTTTCTCGGGCTTCTCCTTATGTCCGCAACCTCTTACCTTCTTGACTACAAGAAGCTGAACAACCAGAGGGTAGTTTATGGTATGGTGATCTTCTCCCTTTCCCTGCTTACCTTTGTGCTTGTAAAGAAAGTCGTCCTGGGAAAGCCCGTAGAGAGATGGCTCGTGGGGACGAGCGTCCAGCCCTCCGAGCTCTCAAAGCTGATAATAATCTTCTTCATAGCCTACTATGTTGCGAGGAAGGGCTCTATTGATAGGCTCAGGTTCTTCGGGTGGGCTGTGTTCGTTGTTATGCTTCACTCAACCCTCCTCTTTCTCCAGCCGGATAAGGGGATGTCCCTGTTTGTCCTCGTTATAGCCTGGACAATGCTCTGGGCTGGAGGTACCCATCCACGCATCTACCTTCCCGTTGCAGGGCTCTTTATAGCCTTCATGTCCATTCTATTCCTGTTCAGTGGTGGTTACGCCCACAGGAGGATAGCTGTGTGGCTCAGTCCCATGGAAGACTCCTTCGGGAGTGGCTATCAGATAATCCAGTCTCTCTTAGCTTTCATGAACGGCGGGCTTCTTGGTCAGGGTTATGGCAAAGG
>JALSTO010000013.1 GCA_026983685.1 Aquificaceae bacterium
CGAACCTGAGCGCCCTCAGTATCCTGACTGGATCCTCTATAAAGCTTACGGGGTGGAGAACCCTCACTATCTTGTCTTTAAGGTCCCTTATACCGCCGAAGTAATCAATAAGGGTTCCGAAGTCATTCGGATTCACAGACACAGCCATTGCGTTGATTGTGAAGTCTCTTCTCACGAGGTCCTCTTTCAGAGAAGCTCTTTCCACCTTCGGATAAGCTCCCGGTCTCGGATAGGTCTCCCTCCTCGCGGTCGCGAACTCAAGCTTAAGAGCACCAACCTTGACGTGAGCTGTCCCGAACTCCGGGAAGGAATGCACCCTTACCCCATGGTGCTTTGCGAGCTCTTCAGCTACCGCTATGGCATCACCTTCAACAACGATGTCAAGGTCCCAAACCTCTTTACCCAGAAGCATATCCCTCACAACACCCCCCACAATGTAGGCACGGTAGCCCAAACCCTCAGCTATCTCTCCTATCTCCCTGCATATGGGCTCTATGTTCCCGGGAATTCGGATGTTTCTCTGGAAGGCTTTGAGCCCCCCCAGGTCCTCCTTCATCCTGTGAAGGATGTCAAGTCTCGTGACGACTCCGACAACCGTTCCGTTTTCAACAACGGGTATCAGTTTCTGACCGAACTTGGTAAGCACCTCCTCAGCCTCCCACACAGGTGAATCGGGGGAGAGTGTGGTGAAGTCTTTGCTGACAAATTCCCCAACGGGCTCGTCGGGATAGAGTTTGGAGAGCTTGAGAAGAGCCTTCTTGGACACTATCCCTATCAGATTGCCCTCCCTATCTATAACCGGTGCGTTAGCAAACCCTCTTTCGGAAAGCTCCATAAGGGCATCTCTTACCGACAGATGCTCGGAGAGGAGGAAGGGAGGAGAGCTCATTATGTCCCCTACCCTAAGCCTCGGAGGTTTTATCCCCTTTAGATAGCCTATGAGGAGGTTCTTAATCCTTTCAGCGGAAACATTCTCAAGCTTCGTTGCACCTGCTTCCGGATGTCCGCCCCCTCCGAATTGAGAGAGTATCTTCCCCGCATCTATATCCTTAGTCTGGGACCTTCCGAAGACGTAGGTCTTGTTCTGAGCCTCTATTATTACGAAAAAAGCGTCAGCTTCCTTCAGGTCCTTTATCTCATAGAGGAGAGAATTTATGTCCGGCTCGTACCTTTCAAGAACCGCTGTCGCGATAACTATCTCTCTGTCATCAAGATAGAGCTTTTCTATTGAGGAAAGGATCCTCCTAACTATCTCTATCTGCTCCTTCGTGAAGGACTCCAACATATATCTCCTTATGAGCTTCAGATCCGCTCCCTTTGACAGAAGCCAGGAAACAGCTCTCAGGTCTCTCTCTGTCGTCCCCTCGTAGGTGAAGTTACCCGTATCTTCGTATATACCGAGGGCTATAACGGTCGCCTCCTCTGGGCTGAGGTCGGCGTCTCTGTGCATCAGCTCTTCAACCACGAGAGTTGTCGTTGCCCCAACCCTATCAACCCTACCCTCATACTCCTCTATATCTCCCGTGGGATGGTGGTCATAGACTATCACCTTTTCCACCCTATCCTTTGGAACCTCCTCTGGAAAGTACCTTGTGTCGGTTAGCACGAGAACGAACCTCTCTGGGTACCTATCGCTTACCCTGAAGAGGTGTTTGAAGTCTCTGAACACAAGCCCGGCTCTCTTGGAAAGGTATCTCGGGTTCAGGAGGCAGGAGTCTGGGAAGAGTTTCTGAACCCCTAAGGCGGAAGAAAGGGCATCAAGGTCCGCTCCCTCCGTAAGGACTATAAGTTTAGAACATTCCACAGTAATAAATTTAAACCCTAACCGCTAAACCTCTCGCTTTTATTCTCGTATGTGTGCCGAGGTCCTCCCTTTCAAGGGTAAGCTCAAGTATGGCGTTTGCTCCCTTCTTTCTCGCCCTATCTACGAGCTTTTCAACCACCTCCTCCTCTGCAAGAGCTGAGTACACCTCACCTTCCTTGGGGAAGACAACACTGCTCTCTACATAACCGAAGATGCGCTTCACCTCGTAGCCGGGAACGGTTTTTGAGTAGGTGACTATGAGGTTTTCCTCCTCCTTCAGAGCGGAAGGTCCGGATTCGGAGCGATTCCTCAGGATGGAGGCGGTCACAAAGACAACGAGAAAGAGCACCAGCGAAGCTTCAAACCACATCCTTCCTCCTCCCCACTTATATGATTTCTGTAAATATTATAACCTGGTGAATCTGGAAAGAAAAGTGTTAACATCTTAACAATTTTGTAAACATTTTTACCTAAAAAAGTTCCCTCCGGAGGTGTGTATTAGCTCTAATATTCAATTATGAGGGAGCTTTCCAATTTTTGGCATGCTCTTTGCATATGTCAGGACAAGGAGGAAGGAAGATGAAGAAGATTGAAGCTATCATCAAACCCTTCAAGCTTGACGAGGTTAAAGACGCCCTCGTTGAGATAGGCATAGGTGGTATGACCGTCACCGAGGTAAAGGGATTCGGTCAGCAGAAAGGACACACGGAGATTTACAGGGGAACGGAGTACGTCATTGACTTCCTCCCCAAGGTGAAGATTGAGGTGGTGGTCAAGGACGAGGATGTAGAGAAGGTCCTTGAGACTATAGTCAAGAGTGCCCAAACGGGAAGGGTAGGTGATGGAAAGATCTTTGTCCTCCCCGTTGAAGAGGTTATAAGGATAAGAACAGGAGAAAGAGGAGAGGCGGCAGTCTAAAAATTTTATAAGGAGGTGCAGGCATGCCTAAGTATTCCCCTCAGGAAGTGCTAAGCCTGATTGAACAGGAAGGGGTCCAGTACGTGGACCTGAGGTTCTCAGACCCCTTTGGCCAGTGGCAACATCTCACCATACCTGCCTACGAGCTCTCGGAAGACACCTTTGAAAACGGCAGAGGGTTTGACGGCTCATCCATAAGGGGCTGGCAGACCATAAACGAGTCCGACATGCTCGCCAAACCTGATCCGAACACCGCCTTCATAGACCCCTTTATAGAACCCAAGACCCTCGTGATGATATGTGACATCTACGACCCCGTCACGGGTGAGAGGTACGGAAGGGACACCAGATACATCGCCCAGAAGGCTGAGCAGTATCTAAAGCAGACCGGCATAGGCGATACAGCCTACTTCGGTCCAGAGGCTGAGTTCTTCATCCTTGACTCCGTTGAGTTCGGGAACTCAGCAAACTACTCCTTCTGGAGAGTGGACTCTGAAGAGGGTTGGTGGAACAGAGAGATAACCTCAACAGGATACAAGATACCCCACAAGAGGGGTTACTTCCCCGCACCACCCCTTGACAAGACGATGGACCTGAGGAACGAGATGGTGACCATACTCTCAGAACTCGGGATAACCGTTGAGCTCCACCACCACGAGGTCGCGACCGCTGGACAGGCTGAGATAGATATAAGGTACGATTCCCTCGTGAACCAGGGAGACAAGCTCTTCCTCTACAAGTACATAGTCAGGAACGTTGCGGCAAAGCATGGTAAGTACGCAACCTTCATGGCAAAGGTCCTGCCCAACGACAACGGTTCGGGAATGCATACCCACTTCTCCATATGGAAGAACGGCGAACCCACCTTCGCTGGCTCGGGCTACGCTGGGCTTTCTGAAACAGCTCTGTACGCCATAGGTGGGATACTCAAACACGCAAGGGCGATAGTAGCCTTCACCAACCCGACCATCAACTCCTACCACAGGCTCGTTCCTGGTTTTGAGGCTCCTGTAAGGCTCGCCTACTCCGCCAGAAACAGGTCCGCGGCAATAAGGATTCCCATGTACTCTCAGTCTCCCAAGGCAAAGAGGATAGAAGTAAGGTTCCCAGACGCTACCTCCAACCCCTACCTTGCCTTCAGCGCCATACTCATGGCTGCGATCGATGGAATTGAGAACAAGATAGATCCGGGAGAGCCCTTTGATAAGGACATCTACTCTCTGCCCCCAGAGGAGCTTGAGGGTATTCCCCAGCTTCCCGGCTCCCTTGAGGAAGCCCTCAACGAGCTTGAAAAGGACTACGAGTTCCTTCTCAAGGGTGGCGTCTTCACGGAGGAGGTTCTCCAGCTCTGGATTGAGACCAAGAGGGCTGAGATAGACGAGCTTAGGTTCACTCCTCACCCGAAGGAGTTTGAGCTCTACTTTGATATCTAAGTTTTAAAGCACCTCGCCTCCGGCGGGGTCATTTCAATAAACAGGAGGGAAAAGAGATGAGGCGCGCACCGCTTTGGGCTATTTTGCCCTTACTTTTGGCAGTTCCGTCCTTTGCAGGAGAGGCTAAGCTTGACACAGGCAACACAGCTTGGATGCTCACAGCTTCCGCACTCGTTGTCTTCATGACAATACCCGGTCTCGCCCTCTTTTACGGAGGGCTGGACAAGACTAAGAGCATCCTCAACACTATAGCCATGTCCTTTGTAGCCTTCTCCATAGTGAGCATAACCTGGCTCGCTGTTGGCTACTCAATCGCCTACGGAGACGATATAGGCAAGTTTATGGGAAGTCCCTTTCAGTACTTCTTTGCCAAAGGTATAACGGGGATCAACGCGGACACAGGCTACCCCGCTCTTCTTGATGTGATGTTCCAGCTTACCTTTGCCACTATCACGACAGCCCTCGTGAGCGGTTCTCTCGTCGGGAGGATGAAGTTCTCCGCTTGGATAATCTTCTGTATCCTGTGGAGCATAATAGTCTATCCTCCCATAGCCCACTGGGTCTGGGGCGGAGGCTTCCTGAGCGACCACGGAGCTCTTGACTTTGCTGGAGGAACTGTCGTCCACATAAATGCTGGCATAGCGGGTCTTGTGGGAGCCCTCATCCTTGGGAAGAGAAAGGAGCCCCAGCTCATACCGAACAATGTGCCCCTCGTAGCACTCGGTGCAGGTATCCTGTGGTTCGGATGGTTCGGCTTCAACGCGGGTTCAGCCCTCGCGGCAGATGGAGTTGCTGTCTATGCCATGCTGAACACCACTATCGCTACCTCCGCAGCAGCTCTTGCTTGGATGTTTACAGAGTGGCTGTCCGCCGGGAAGCCCACCGTCGTGGGAATATCCTCGGGAATAATAGCAGGGCTCGTTGCCATAACCCCCGCTGCGGGCTTTGTGAACCCGGTGGGAGCTATATTCGTAGGGGCTATCGCTTCTGTCTTCGCCTACTTTGCGGTCTCCAAGCTCAAGCCAGCTCTCGGATACGACGATGCCCTTGATGTTTTCGGGATACACGGCGTAGCTGGTATAATCGGAGCCATCCTCACGGGAGTTTTTGCAGACCCGGCGGTGAACGGCAGTGCAGGACTCCTCTACGGAA
>JALSTO010000014.1 GCA_026983685.1 Aquificaceae bacterium
GACAGCCTTGGCCATTATCTTGTCGTTTATCTCCGAGATCAGCCTGCCTATGTACTGAACCCTCAAGCCCTCCGAAAAGAGGTCAAGGACCATATCGTCCACCAGAGAGTATATGTAGCGCAGGTCCTCAACCGAGCGAGCCTTCTCTATCTCCTTTATGAGGACGAGGAGGTTCTTGCTCTCATGGGCTATTATGTCCTTGTCTTCAAGAACACCGATGAGCTCTCCTCTCCTGCTCACCCCTATCCTTCTTATGTTCCTGCTTGCCATCTGCAGTATAGCCTCAAAGAGGAAGCTCTCTTCATCAACGTGAACTACTGGGTAGCTCATGACTTCTCCAAGCTCTGTTGTGGATGGGTCCCTTCCCTCAGCGACCACCCTCTTGATTATGTCCCTCTCCGTAACTATCCCCATCTCCTCCGCCTTGACAAAGACACAGGATACGTTTTTGTCCCTCATTATCCGTGCTGCCTTAAGAACGCTGTCCTTTTTATCCAAGAAGGGAACCTCACTCACTCTGACATCACCCACCCTCATCGTCAGGAATCTCTCTAAGGAGCCCACATCCCTTACGGGCTTCTTTACCATCTTCACGGTTGCGGAGAGCTTCTTAGCGAGACTCCTTGCAAAGAAGAGTTCAAATTCCTCGTACTTCTCTATGAGCTTCAGAAAGACCTCCTTAGGAAGGAGGTATAGTATGGCGTCTTGAACAACCTTTGCGGTTGATGTTGGAGACTCCCCGCTGAGCAGAGAGGGATAGCCGAAGACATCACCCTCGTGGAGGAAATCTACCTCCCCTCCATCAACCAAGAGAACGATCGCCCCTTTCCTGATTATATACAGGTACTCAAGGGGTCTGGAACCCTCCTCAAATATTACCTCCCCTTTCTGATAGTACCTTATGAGTATGTGATAAGAGAGAGCCCCCAGAGCGGGCTCTGGGAGCTTGGAGAAGGGGTAGTGCGCTCTTAAAAACTCCTCAACATCGTGGATCATACCTCGTGAATCTTCTTAGGATACCTGAGGTCCTCAACGAGCTTCTGTATCCTCTCGGAGGGAGGAGGTGTGACCATAGTGACCACAACCGTAACTATCAGGTTAGCTATCAGACCAAAAAGCCCCGAGGCTGTGTGCTGGATTCCCCAGAGGGAGACTCCCTGATACTTGTTGAGGTATATGTAAGCTATCGTGACGAGGAGCCCAACTACCAGACCTGCGATAGCTCCCTGTCTGTTGAGTCTCTTCCAGAAGACACCCAGAACCAATGCGGGGAAGAAGGACGCGGTAGCGAGGGAGAAAGCCCATGCGACTATCTGAACGATGAAGGCTATCTTCTGCGCAGCGATGAAACCACCTATGACACCTGCAACAGCGACCGCTACCTTCCCCAGGAGAACTACCCTCTTTTCGGGAGCCTCAGGGTTGATCATCTTAGCGTAGAGGTCGTTGGAGACCGCCGCAGCTATAACCAGCAGTAGCCCGTCCGCAGTGGAGAGCGCTGCGGCGAGACCACCAGCCATGACGAAGAAGCCGACAACCGCTGCAAGACCGGCTATCTCGGGAGTTGCGAGGACGACTATGTCCCTGTGGATGTTCAGCTCAGCCCACTGGATTATTCCGTCTCCGTTCTTATCAAGGACCTTGAAGAGCCCCGTCTCAGCCCACTTCTGAGCCCACGCAGGGAGCTGATCTATGGGCTTTCCGACAACATCCTTGAGGATGACGAACCTTGAGAAGGCTGCGTAGGCAGGAGCTGTCAGATAGAGTATTGCTATGAAGAAGAGTGCCCAGCCTGCACTTATCCTCGCATCTCTCACCGAAGGCGTTGTGAAAAACCTCATCAGGACGTGGGGAAGGGCAGCGGTTCCAGCCATCAGGACGAAGGTAAGGGCAAGGAACTGGGCAAGGTTGAACTTAACGAATGGCTCAACATAGTGGGGAGATATGCCGTACTGGGTTTCAAGCTCAACTATGTTCTGGAGAACTTTACCGTATAGGAACTGGGGAAGGGGAACTCCGAACCACTGGGTCGCAAGTATTGAGACGGGGAGGAGGTATGCGGTTATCAGAACTATATACTGGGCAACCTGAGTCCAAGTTATTGACTTCATACCACCGAGAACGGTAGTCGCTATTATGATTATCATTCCTATAGCTATCCCTACCTCAAAGGGAACTCCAAAGAGCCTTCCCATTATTATCCCGACACCCGCAACCTGACCGACCATGTAGGTGAAGCTTATGATTATCGCAGTGATAAGAGCAACGAGCCTTGCGAAATTACTCTCATACCTCTCCGCTATGAAGTCGGGAACCGTGTACTTGCCGAACTTACGAAGGTAGGGTGCTATCAGGAGGGCGAGGAGGACGTATCCCCCGGTCCACCCCATTATGTAGGCGAGTCCATCGTACCCGAGAGCGTAGAGGGCTCCAGCCATTGAGATGAAGGATGCCGCACTCATCCAGTCCGCTGCGACAGCCATACCGTTCCAGAAGGCTGGTATTCTCCTTCCTGCGACGTAGAACTCCGCTGCCTCGGTAGCCCTGTTGTATATTGCTATCGCCATAAAAACGATGACTATGCCGAAGACTATTATGTAGCCTATCAGGTTCTCCATGGCTCACTCCTCCACTCCGTATTTCTGATCAAGTTTGTTCATAACATAGGCATAGACGAAGATGAGCACCACGAAGGTGATGACCGAGAGCTGAGCGCTGACCCAGTAGTGCATTGGAAATCCAAAGATGGTGAGCTTGCTCAGAGGCTTTGCGAGCAGTGCTCCCACGTAAGAAACTGCGAACCAGATGATCAGGAGAATCGTGATAAGTCGCACGTTCTCCCGGTGGTATGCTTCAAGCTTTTCCCGATCCATCCCACACACCTCCTTTAAAATTTCGTTTTAAAGTTTACAAAACGCAGTTAAGAATGTCAAATTTTAAAAACAAATAAAACGATGTTTTACAAAAATTAAATCTGTTGGAGTAATAATTCAACAAAAGATGGTCCATCTATAGAAAATTTTGAATACAGGCGCTGGAGCTATTCGTATAAGCCTTCCAGTACGCCTATTATAAAGTTATGCTTATATACTAAAATCAAACAATGTTTTAAAACTAATAAAGGCTTGTTGTGTAAAAAGATAGGGTTTAAAATTTAAAGCAAACCAAGAAGAGGAGGTGGAACTATGGCTGAGCAGGAGAAAGCGGAGGTTCTCCTTAAGGTAAAGGAGAAGTATGAACCTCCAAAGGATATAGTTGAGCGGGCATGGATAAAGGATTACGAGTCCCTCTATCAGGAATCCATCAAGGACAGGGAGGGCTTCTGGGCTAAGGTTGCGGAGGAGCTCCACTGGTTCAACAAATGGGAGAAGGTTCTTGAGTGGAACTATCCCTACGCAAAGTGGTTTGTGGGAGGTAAGACCAACATAACCTACAACTGCCTTGACAGGCACGTTGAGAACGGCAAGCGTAACAAGGTAGCTTATATATACCTTGATGAAGATAACAATGAGAGAAAGATAACCTACGGCGAGCTCTTAGAACTTGTAAGCAGGATAGCAAACGGTCTGAAGTCTCTCGGAGTCAAGAAGGGGGATAGGGTCTCCATATACATGCCCAACACCATAGAGGCTATCGCCGTTATGCTCGCCTGTGCAAGGATAGGTGCTATCCACAGCGTTGTCTTCGCGGGCTTCTCGGAAGGAGCTCTGAGGACAAGGATAGAGGATGCCA
The DNA here is from genome assembly GCA_026983685.1 of Aquificaceae bacterium. Taxonomy (GTDB): domain Bacteria; phylum Aquificota; class Aquificia; order Aquificales; family Aquificaceae; genus Hydrogenivirga. The sequence goes on from JALSTO010000014.1 coordinate 3,733, forward strand.
AGGCTAAGGTTGTGGTCACTGCAAGCTATACGAAAAGGAGGGGAAAAAGGATAGATCTCCTCCCAACGGTTGAGAAGGCTATAGACGGCCTTGACTTTGTGGAAAAGGTCGTTGTGTGGGACAGGGATGGAGACGTGATAACGGAGGAGTCGGGCAACATCTTCGTTGACCTCTACGAGCTTGTGAAAAACTCCGACCCTGTATGTGAGCCCGAGGTGATGGACGCGGAAGACCCTCTCTTCATACTGTACACCTCCGGAACAACGGGCAAGCCCAAGGGAGTCCTTCACACCACAGGAGGTTACATGGTCCAGACCTACTTCACCTCCAAAGCGGTCTTTGACCTTCACGAGGACGACATATACTGGTGTACTGCGGATATAGGCTGGATAACGGGGCACTCCTACATAGTCTATGGAATACTCGCCAACGGGGTGACCTCCCTCGTGGTAGAGGGCGCTCCTGACTATCCGGACCCCGGGAGATGGTGGAGTTACGTTGAGAAGTACAGGGTGAACGTCTTTTACACCGCACCCACAGCTATAAGGATGTTCATGAGATACGGCGAGGAGTGGCCTGCCAAGTACGACCTCTCTTCCCTCAGGATACTTGGCTCGGTCGGTGAGCCGATCAACCCCGAAGCCTGGCACTGGTACTACGAGAACATAGGAAGGGGTAAGTGCGTGATAGTTGATACCTGGTGGCAGACCGAAACGGGCGCCCACATGATAACTACAGTACCCTCCTACCCCGCAAAGCCGGGCAAGGCTGGAAAGCCAATGTTCACCGTTGAGGTTGATATAGTTGACAAGGATGGAAAGAAGCTACCTCCGGACACCGTGGGCTTTCTGGTCATAAAGACACCCTGGCCCTCCATGCTCAGGACCTGCTGGGGAGAACCCGAGAGGTATGAGAAGTACTGGAACACTATTCCGAACGTTTACTTCGCAGGAGATCTCGCCTCTTACGATGAGGAAGGATACATAATGATACTCGGCAGAGCGGATGACGTCATAAACGTTGCGGGACACAGGATAGGAACTATGGAGGTTGAGAGCGCCCTCGTTGACCACCCCGCTGTCGCTGAGGCTGCGGTAATAGGAAAGCCCCACGAGGTAAAGGGCGAGTCCATAAAAGCCTTCGTAATACTTAAGAAAGGTGTCCAACCCTCCGATAAGCTCGTTGAAGAGCTCAAGCTCCACGTGAGGAACATCCTCGGTCCCATAGCGGTTCCCGATGAGATAGAGTTTGTGGAAAAGCTACCCAAGACCAGAAGCGGGAAGATAATGAGGCGTGTCCTGAAGGCAAAGGAACTGGGGCTTGACGTTGGGGACGTATCCACCTTGGAGGACTAAAGGCTGAGATAAGTCCTCCTTATGGAATCTTTCCGGAGGAGCTCTTCGGAGCTCCCCTCCTCTACCACCTCACCGAGGTCAAAGACGTAAGCCCTGTCGGATATGTCAAGGGCTAAGGAAACCTCCTGCTCAACTATGAGGAAGGAGATATCTTCCTCCTCCCTTATCTTCAGAAGTATCTGAGCAAGCCTGTCAACCAC
>JALSTO010000015.1 GCA_026983685.1 Aquificaceae bacterium
AACTATGGTAGAAATCAAGGGGAAGATTGAGGAGCTAAAGGAAAGGTTTGAGGATATAAAGCGGGTCATAGACCCCGAAAAGTTGAAGGAGGAGCTTACCCAAATAGACCAGACTATGTCGGAGCAGGGCTTCTGGAACGACCAGGAAAAGGCTAAGCAGGTCATCCAGAGGAGAAAGTGGCTTGAAGAAACCGTAGATTCTCTTGAGGAGCTGGAAAGGTCCCTCAGCGACGTGGAGGAGCTCTCAAGCGTTACCCCCGAGGAGGATACCGATACCTGGGCGATAATTGAGGACGAGATGCAGTCCTTAGAGAAGAAGCTCGGTGAGCTTGAACTCAAGACCTACCTCTCCGGTGAGATGGATTCCAAGAACGCCTACCTGACCATACAGGCGGGAGCTGGGGGTACGGAAGCCTGCGACTGGGCTGAGATGCTTATGAGGATGTACCGCAGGTGGGCGGAGAGGAAAGGCTATGATGTTGAGGTCGTTGATATTACTCCCGACGATGTAGCTGGTATAAAGAGCGTAACCCTTCTGATAAAAGGTCCCTACGCCTACGGCTACCTGAAGGGAGAGCAGGGAGTCCACAGGCTCGTCAGGATATCACCCTTTGACTCCAACGCAAGAAGACACACCTCCTTCGCTGCTGTCTCGGTTACACCAGAGATTGATGAGGACATAAATATAGACATAAGGGACGAGGACCTGAAGATAGAGACCTTCAGAGCCTCGGGAGCAGGTGGGCAGTACGTCAACAAGACCGATACCGCTGTTCGTATAACCCACATACCCACGGGGATAGTTGTATCCTGTCAGCAGGAAAGGTCCCAGTTCCAGAACAGGCGCAAAGCCCTTCAGCTTCTGAAGGCTAAGCTCTACCAGCTTGAACAGCAGAAGCTCTTGGAAAAGAAAAAGCAGTATGAGGGAGAGAAGACGGATATAGGTTGGGGACACCAGATAAGGTCTTACGTCTTTCACCCTTACAGGCTCATAAAGGATCTCAGAACAGGCTACGAGACAGGTAACGTTGATGCGGTCATGGATGGGGACATAGACGAGTTCATAGAGCAGTATCTTAAGTGGAGTGCAAAGAAAAACTAAGTATAATTAAGTAGTCATGAGTATAAAGGTAGGTATAAACGGCTTTGGAAGGATAGGAAGGAGCTTTTTCAGAGCGTGCAGGGGTGTGGAAGATATAGAGATAGTTGCGGTCAACGACCTGACCGACAGCCTACACCTTGCCCATCTCCTGAAATACGACTCAGTCCACGGTATATACCCCGGAGAGGTTGAAGTAAAGGGAGACAGCCTCTACGTTGATGGTAGGGAGGTAAAGGTCTTCGCCTATAAAGACCCTTCCCAGATACCGTGGGGTGACCTCGGCGTTGACATAGTTATGGAGGCAACAGGTGTCTTCAGGGAGAGGGATAAGGCTTCCCTTCACCTCAAGGGGGGAGCTAAGAAGGTGGTGATAACAGCTCCTGCAAAGGGTCCTGATATAACCGTTGTTCTCGGTGTTAACGAGGAGAGCTACAACCCCAGAGAGCACAACATAATATCCAACGCCTCCTGCACTACAAACTGTCTCGCACCGGTGGTTAAGGTTTTAAACGACGCCTTCGGCGTTAAGAGAGGATACATGGTGACGGTTCATGCCTACACCAACGACCAGAGGCTCCTTGACCTGCCCCACAAGGACCTGCGAAGGGCAAGGGCTGCTGCGATGAACATAGTCCCGACTACAACGGGTGCTGCGAAGGCTATAGGGGAGGTTCTTCCTGAGCTAAAAGGAAAGCTTGACGGGACAGCCAGAAGGGTTCCCGTTCCCGACGGCTCTCTCGTGGACCTGACCGTTGTGGTTGATAAGAAGCCTGCGAGCGTTGAGGAGATAAACGAAAGGTTCAAGGAGGCAGCCCACAGGTACGAGGCGAGCGGGAAGAGGTATCTCAGGGAGATACTCCAGTACTGTGAGGATCCCATAGTTTCCTCAGATATAGTCGGCAATCCCCACTCCTCCATATACGATGCACCCCTGACCCACTCAATAGAGGACGTGGTTCACGTAGCCGCATGGTACGACAACGAGTGGGGATACTCCTGCAGGTTGAGGGACCTGGCACTCTTCATAGCAGAGAAAGGACTCTGATGTCCGAAGAGTTTCAATCTCCCAGAGGCTTCCACGACATACTCGGTAAAGACCTGAGAAAGTTCAGGAAGATAACCTCCGTAGTCAGGGAATACCTAAAAAGGCACAACTACGAGGAGATAATAACCCCGGTAGTTGAGTACGCGAAGGTCTTTGAGAGGAGCATAGGTGAGGTTACGGATATAGTTCAGAAGGAGATGTTCGTCTTCAAGGACAGGAAGGGGAGGCTCCTCTCCCTGAGACCCGAGGGAACGGCAGGTGTCGTAAGAGCCTACATACAGCACAAGCTATACGCCCTCAAACCTTACCATAAGCTCTTTTACGAAGGTCCTATGTTCAGGTACGAGAGGCCTCAGGCGGGAAGGTACAGGCAGTTCCACCAGATAGGGGCAGAGGTCTTCGGTATAGGAGAGCCCTTTGCGGATGCTGAGCTTATAAAGCTCGTCAGCGATATACTCAATGAGCTGAAGGTTAAGGCTACCATTGAGATAAACTCCCTCGGCTGTAGGGTCTGCAGACCAGCTTACAGGGAAGCCCTAACCCAGTACCTCCACAACGTTGCTGGTGAGCTCTGCGATGTATGCATTGATAGGAAGGACAGAAATCCCTTAAGGGTCCTTGATTGTAAGGTTGAGACCTGCCAGACAGCGGTCAAGGAAGCTCCCAAGGTGGTTGACTTCCTCTGTGAGGACTGCAGGAGACACTACGAGGAGTTAAAAGTTTACCTGAGCAAGCTTGAGGTTCCCTACAGGGAAAATCCGGGTCTCGTCAGGGGTCTTGACTACTACACGAGGACTGTCTTTGAAGCGGTTTCGGAGTCAATCGGTGCAGCGGTTATAGCCGGAGGGAGGTACGACTACCTTGTTGAGGAGCTCGGTGGTCCTCCCACGCCGGCTTTGGGTTTTGCGGTCGGTATAGAGAGGCTGTCCCTGCTCGTGGAGGACCCCGGTAAGGAAGAGGAGTTTTACTTCGTGATCCCCCTTGGTGATGTCCTTCCCCAGGCACTGAAGGTAGCCCAGAACATAAGGGAGAGGGGAAAGGTAGCGGAGCTCTCCTATAGGAGAGGAGGACTCAAGAAGCAGATGGAGTTTGCCAACAAAATAGGTGCGGATTACGTAGTTATAGTGGGTGAAGATGAGCTTAAAGAGGGCGTGGTCTCCCTGAAGGATATGAGGACAGGAGAGCAGGTGAAGATAAAGCCCGAGGAGATCTAAGGGTACACCCTCTCGTACTTTCCTTCCCTGAGTCTGTATATGGATTCAACACCGAAGCCCTCTTTCCTCAGGAGTTCATATATCTCCTTTGCGGTCTTTTCCCCCCTGACACCTAAGACAACACCACATCTGGGGTCTATCTCGTCGGGTATGGGCAGAAGAACAGCCTCCTTTCTTCCCTTCAGGAAGCTCTCCGCTCTCGTTCCCTCCGATATCGCCACGAAGGTTATGAAGTGATCGGGCTTCTTCACAAAGGGATTTAGCTTTAGGAGAAACATCCTCAAGTGGAGCTTCACCCCGAGGGCGTGAAATCTTATCCAGTAGCCTATCGTGGGCTCCTTTCCTTCTGAGGTCTTCCTTATGTAGGCTATCGTCTTTCCGTTCTCCTTCTCAACCTTCAGAAGCTCGTTCTTGGTCTGCCTGCTCCAGCTCCACACATCCCTCTCAAAGCCAGGGTCTGTGGCTATGACCTTTAGGACCTCTCCTTCCTTCATCTTCTTCACTGTCTCGGAGGTCATCACTATGGGAACTGGGCAAGATAAACCGCTGAGGTCAAGCTCTCTATCAAAGCTTATCTCTTCCTTTACCGTCTTCATAACTTTCAACCTATGTTTATAGCCCTGCCGAGGGAAGGTCCACCCTCAAAGCCAGCAACGTATAGACTTACCATCCTTCCAGCCCTTTCTAAGGAGCTCACGATGACCTCGTCGTTCAGCTGGAAGGGACTCTCCATCTCAAATATAACGACCGCGCTTCCCTCTTCAAGCTTAACGGGAACGGATAAAAGCCCCTTCTCCCTGTCCATCAGAGGTGTGTAGTCATCAATGGACCTCTTGGGCACAAGGTGTATCCTCCTAACGTTGAACCTATCCTTCACTATCTTCAGAAAGTCCTCAACACTCTGGCTTTGGGTTGAGCCATCAAGAAGGAACTTCAGGGCATCAAGCTCCTTTCTGTCCCTCTCCCATCTGGCAAAATCTCCCAGGAGCTTTCTGTAAGAGGTCCTCAATTTGTTCACCGAATCCCTTTCCTTCTTTATCACGCTCAGGAAGTCGGGTATCATAGCGGAGAGGAAGGAGGCGGTCAGGATTATCAGGGTTGAAAAGAGCCATAGGGGTTCTTTCGCAAGTATGTAGGCTGAGAGAACAACGCCTGCGCCGAGGAGTATGCCCGCGGAAAGGGTGTTCCTGTTGGCGTGAACCACTATCAGAGGTATGAGTGAGGTTAAAGCCTTCGGGTCCTGAGAGAGGAAGACCATAGGAGGCAGAAAAACAACATCAACGAACCTGTTTAAAAACTTAACCTTTTCATACTTCAGGTAAGAAAGGAGTCCGAAGGAGAAGTAAAGGGCTGTTGTCACTATAAGTGTGCTTCTGGAAGGAGGTTCAAGGTTAAGGGAGAGAAGCAGGAAATAAAGGGAGACGAGAAATCTAACTCCCAGGAAAACCTCCTTCACCATTTTTCTCATTCTGCTAAATTATCATATAATAAATCCATGAGTTTGAAGATCCACAATACCCTGACGGGTAAGAACGAGGAGTTCGTTCCCATAAATCCACCTAAGGTTTTAATATACACCTGCGGTGTTACCGTTTACGACGACTCCCATGTAGGCCACGGCAGGAGTTTCATAGTCTTTGACACCTTCAGGAGGTTCTTGGAACACCTTGGCTACGACGTAAAGTTCGTGAGAAACTTCACCGATGTGGACGACAAGATAATAAACAGGGCGAAGGAGGAGTGCACGGACTTCATGACCATAGCCAACAGATACATAGCAAGTTACTACAGAGACATG
>JALSTO010000016.1 GCA_026983685.1 Aquificaceae bacterium
CGGAGTAATCGGGAACATTAGCAAGGTAGTTGATACCGCTCAGAGTGCCTTCAAGCCTTTGTTCCGTTATCAGGGCGTACCTGAAGCAGTCGTAGCATGAGAGAACGTTGTCTTTTTGCAGGAGTTCTTTTATATCTCCAACCTTGAATAAAAAAGCTATCAGAACTATAAGAAAAACAGAAAACAAGGACGGCATGCCACCGCCCTTGATTAAGGATATCAACTTTACAGGACGTTAAATCCGCTGCAATCTGGTGTTCCTGCGGTACCTTCACTAGTTATACCAGGGTTGGTTGTGCCTACAGATGTTGACTTCCAGTAAAGGTTGGAGGAGTCCGCATCTGTGCAGTATATTCTGTCTCCCTGCTCGTTAACCGTTCCAATTTGATAGGTAGTAGGTTCCCTTTGAAGGTCAAGATAAACTCCGTTGGACAATCCTACATTTTCAGAACCGCTACCAACAGGATGCGTTATTGAAACTGTACCTGTTCCATTGTCAATATCCGCATTTCCGTATTCCTGAAAATCAGCATATATAGCTTCCAGCGTGGTTCTCACGTTCCGCAGGTCTGACTCCGCTGCACCGTTAAAGGCTCTTATCCTATACTTCGCAAACTGCGGTATGGCTATTGCCGCCAGTATGGCTATGATGGCGATGACGACGAGGAGTTCAATCAGGGTGAAACCCCTCTTCTTGTTGAGCTTCTTTGCTTCTGCAAAGGCTGTGTAAAGGTCTCGCATGGCTAAACACCTCCTACAGGTTTTGATTTCCATTATAGTCTTTATCGTGAATTTTGTGTGAAAGTTTTGTGAAATTGTGAAAATTACCCCTAAAATATACCAACCATGAAGAGGCACAGCTTTGAAGACCTGCTCAAAGTTATGGAAGAGCTGAGGAAGAAGTGTCCCTGGGACAGGGAGCAGACCCACGAGAGCCTGAAGAAGTATCTCATAGAGGAGTGCTACGAGGTTATAGATGCTATAGACTCAAAAGACGATAATAAGCTCAAAGAAGAGCTGGGAGACCTCCTGCTCCAGCCTGTCTTTCACGCCCAGATAGCAAAGGAGAGGGGTGCCTTCACCATAGAGGATGTAATAGACAATCTTGTGAAAAAGCTGATAGATAGGCATCCTCACGTCTTCGGTGATGCGGAGCCCCAAGACGTTCTTAAGAACTGGGAGAAGAAGAAGATGGAAAAACGGGAGAGCGTCCTTGAGGGAATTCCCAAGCACCTTCCTGCCCTCATGAGGTCTCAGAAGCTCCAGGACAGGGCTTCTCAGGTGGGCTTTGACTTCACGGACATATCTCAGGTCTTTGAGAAGATTGAGGAAGAGATATCTGAGCTGAAAGAATCCCTTCGGGATGAGGACAGAGAGAACATAAAGCACGAGATAGGGGACATACTCACCGCTGTTGTTGAGCTGGCAAGGTTTGTGGGAGTTGATGCGGAGTCCGCCCTTCAGGAGGCGAACGAGCGTTTTATAAGGAGATTTCAATACATAGAGAAAAGAGCAAAGGAGATGGGGAAGAGACTTGAGGACATGAGCCTTGAGGAGATGGACAAACTCTGGGAGGAAGGAAAGAGAAATATGAAGCAATAGTGATGCAACAGTGTTGCAATCCTGCAACACTCTGAGAAAGAAGTCCAGATTCAAATATTCATGCATATCAATAACTTACAAACATACCCTCTTTGGCACGTTCGTTGCACAAGAAGGGCTGAAAACCTGAAGGAGGTGGAAAGATGGCTACGCTGAGCAAGTTGAAGGAACTCATGTCCATACCAGGTGCTGTTGCAGCGGGTGAGTTCTCCGACGATGGAAAGCTCTTAGCCTACTACGGTGATATTGATGAGAAGTCCGCGGAGATAGCGGCGATGATGTGCGCCGCTAACAAGCTTATGGGAAACATGCAGGCTAAGGGCTGGAGTGCTTACACGGGGCAAGGGGGCTTCTACCCTGTTGTGGGCTTTGCGGTCGCGGGCGGTAAGTACGCTGCCTGCATAATGGGCAACGTGGGTGTATTCGTTGAGCTGGACAAGGCGGATTTTGACAAAACCTTTGAAACGCTTTCTAAGTACATCTAAAAGGAGGTGGTGCTATGGCGAACCTTGACAGGCTTATGCAGATCAAAGGTGTCTGGGCTGCGGGAGAATTCTCCGACGATGGAAAGCTCGTAGCTTACAAGGGAGATATAAGTGAAGAGCACGCTGCTATGGCCGCGGAGATGTGTGCTGCCAACAACGCTATGGCTCGTATGCAGTGTGACGGCTACACAGCCTTCTCAGGTCAGGAGTGGACTCCCCTAATAGGGTGGGCTCTGACGGGTCCCAAGTACTCGGTCTGCGTGATGGGGAATGTGGGTGTTTTTGTAAACAACGATGAGGTTTCCTTCAACGAGGTATTTAAAGCACTGAGGGAGGAAGCGGGAAGCTGACCAAGGGGGAGGGCTTGACCCTCCCTTTCCTTCAAAATCGGAGGTTTGGATAAATGTACAGATTCCTGTCCGAGGAGTGGATAAAGGCGTATGCTGAGGAATGGAACGGAAACGAGAAGCTTAAAAGCGACCTTAAAAACTTCTCCGCGTCTATAAAGTATTTTGTTGAAGGCAAAGAGAACGATGCGGTCCACCTGATAGTTGAGAAAGGTATAGCCAAGGAGGCGGGGAAGGCGGACTCTCGCAAGTACGACTTTGAGCTCTGGGCTTCTCCTGAGAACTGGAAAAAGCTTGCTACGGGGGAGATGGGTCCCAGAGCTGCTATGCTCACCAAAAGGCTGAAGTTCAAAGGTTCAATGATAACAGCGATGAAGTACATGGGTGCCTTTGAGGAGTCTCTGAGGATGATGGGGAGGATTCCCACAAGCTGGGAAGATTAAATTTATATTCCTATGGACTTCAAGAGCCTTGAGGGTCTTTTTGATGGTGTTCTTGTAATAAGCAGGGACAGGCGTATACTCTTTGCAAACAGGAAGGCTGAGCAGATACTCGGGAGGGAGCTAAAACCCGGTGATAGCTGTAGGGGGCTCTTTTCAATATGTAGCTCCTGTCCCATGGACCTCGTTGAGGATACCGAGGAAGGGGTTCAGGTCTACGACGTTCTTGTAAAGGGCGGAAAACATGTATGTCTAAGCATGACCCCCAGTTATGAAGGAGAGAGCTTCACAGGAGTTATAGAGGTCTTCAGGGATGTAAGCAGGGTAATACATTACATGGAGGAGGTCAAGAAGCAAAAGGAGTTCGTGGAGGTCGTCCTGAACTCAATAGTTGAGGCGGTTATCGTCTTTGATAGTGAAGGGAAGGTCATTGAGCACAACGCGATGGCTAAGAGGATACTCTGCAGAGAGCTTGAGGACATGAAGGGGAAGCCGATAGAGGAGTTGATAAATCTGTCCCTTGACGAGCTACCCCCTGAAGGAGAAAGGGGGGACGTCTATATAGAAACCCCCTGCGGTAAGCAGAGGGCTTCCGTTCTGGTCTCAAAACTCAGACAGGGCAGTGGCTACGTTGTATCCTTTTATGTTGTCCCGGAGCTGTTCTCACCAGAAAGGGAGAACTTTCAGATAGTCTCCAGAAGTCCGAAATTCTCTCGGGTTCTTGAAAAGGTCAGGTCTGTGGCGGATGTCAACGTGAACATACTCATAACCGGAGAGACGGGGACGGGAAAGAGCCTTATAGCCAGATACATACATCTTCTGTCTCAGAGAAGGGAAAAGCCCTTTGTAAAGATAAACTGCGGAGCTATCCCCGAGACACTCCTTGAGGCTGAACTCTTCGGCTACAACAGAGGAGCCTTCACCGGAGCTCTGAAAGATAAACCGGGAAAGGTGGAGATAGCGGACGGAGGAACCCTCTTCCTTGATGAGGTGGGAGACCTTCCTCCCCACCTTCAGGTTAAACTCCTCTCTTTTTTGCAGGATAAGGAGTTTGAGAGGATAGGAGACGTAAAGCCCAGAAGGGTTGATGTAAGGGTTATTGCGGCAACAAACAGGGACCTGAAGAAGCTCGTTAGGGAGGGAAAGTTCAGGGAAGACCTGTACTACAGACTCAACGTAGTCAGCATTGAGCTACCTCCGCTGAGGGAGAGAAAGGAGGACATTCCTTATCTGGTGAACTTCTTCATAGATAAGTTCTCCAAGGAGTACGAGAGAAACGTGAGAGGTGTATCACCCTCCGCTATGAAGCTTCTTTTAAACTACAGCTATCCGGGGAACGTGAGGGAGCTAGAAAACATAATAGAGAGCGCGGTTGTTGTCTGCAGGGGGTCTCTCATAAGGGAGGATGACCTTCCCGAGGAACTGAAAAGCGGGAGCCTTTCACCTGTGCAGAGAAATCCCGATGAGGCGGACAGGATCATGGAGGCTCTCAGGCAGGCTGGAGGGAATAAGAGTCTCGCTGCCAAATTGCTCGGTGTCCACAGGACTACCCTGTGGAGGAAAATGAAGGAGTTAGGGATAGGATAGGACTTTATCCACCTTCCTGCCCGTCAGCTCCTCAAAGTGCCTCTGTCCAGCCCTTCCGAGGGAGTGAGCACCAAGGAAAAGAAACGCAAGCTCTTTCTTCTTTATCCTTTCGGAGTTATCTCTTATGAGAGCCTTCAAAAACCCGGACTCTAAACCCCTGCCGTCCTGCAAGGTGTCCACAGGAACGCCTACAACCCTCTCCGATTCCAGAGACCCAATGAGCAGAACACTTGAGACCGAGTCTCTTATCTCGGTTCTGAGGCGAAACTCAACCCTGTTTTTCCTAAGAAGTTCCCCATGTTTTTCCTCAACTACAAAGGTAGGGTTAGTTAATCCGCTTATCTCTTCAACAGGTGAGTCCTTCAGGCTCTCTTTAAGAACCACCTTGATGTGCTGTTTGTTGAAGTAAATAACGTTGTCCTTTTCAATTTCAGCGTCCGCCCTCACCCTTCCCCTTATTGAGCGTGAGAAGGGAAGAACGATGGAGGGGATAGCCCTGCCCTCAACCCATACACCGCCCTCCAAGAGAAGCCAGTTAAGGAAGGGAAACTCATACTCCTTGGTAGGGAGAGCCAGTTCCTGAGCAAGGGTTCTCAGCTCCTTTATAAGGAGTAACTCTTCCTTTGAGCCGGGTCTTCTTATGCCGAAGCCCGTAAGGTCAAAGAGTGCCTCTTCTTCT
>JALSTO010000017.1 GCA_026983685.1 Aquificaceae bacterium
CGCTACTGACTGACCCGTCATAAGGCGTATTATAATACCACCCATGTACAGATTCTTTATAAACCGCCCGGTGACTACCTTCATGCTTATGCTCTCCTTCGTTATCCTTGGCATATACGCCTACAAAAACATTCCCGTTGATAGGTTTCCCGATGTGGACTTTCCCATGGTCGTCATAAGCACAACCTACAAGGGGGCAAACCCCTACGTTGTTGATACTACGGTAACACGGGTCATAGAGGAGGACCTCGCCAGCATAAGCGGGATTGATGCGATCATATCCAAGAGCTACACCGGTCTTTCAAGGATAACGGTGGTCTTTGACCTTGACAAGGACATAGATGTTGCTTCTCAGGAAGTAAGGGACACAGCCCAGAGGGCTTTCAGGAGACTGCCCGAGGGAGCTGACCCCCCGGTTGTCAGGAAGCTGAACACTTCCCTCTCTCCCATAATGGCGGTTCTCGTCTATGGAGATGTGGACTACGATATTGTCTCTTTCTTTGCGGACAAGGTGGTTAAGAGGGAGTTTGAGCGCATAAGGGGTGTGGGGGAGGTTCACCTCGGGGGCTTCAGGGACAGGGTTCTCTGGATAAGGATAGACCCCGACAGGCTGAGCGCAAGAAACATGACCGTTGGAGACGTTATAAACGCCTTCAAGAGGAATCATGTAGAGACGCCTGCAGGCGTGATTTACAGCAAAAACAGAGAGTACGTCCTCAGGATAATGGGGAAGTTCAGGAATGCAAAGGAACTCAACGATATGGTCGTAGGGAATGGGGTGAGGCTGAGAGATATAGGGCACGCTGAGTTTTCCTACGATGAGCGAAGAAATGCTGTCCGCTTCAACCTTAAGTCTGCGGTAGCCCTGATTATCTACAAGGAGAGCAAGTCCAACACTGTTGAGACATCCAAAAGGGTGTGGGAGAAAATAGAGGAGCTCAGGAGGATAGCTCCCAAAGGAGTGAAGATTGATGTAAACTACGATGCCTCCGTCTTCATAGAGAGGAGCGTAAAGGACGCAACCCATGAGATAGTGGTGGGGAGTCTCCTGACCGCCCTCGTTGTCTTCCTATTCTTAGGGAACCTTCGCTTTACCCTCATACCCGTCTTAGCCATACCCATATCCATCCTCGGGACGGTCTTCCTCCTGTACCTTACGGGCAACTCGCTCAACACCATGAGCCTTCTGGCTCTTGCTGTAGCTGTGGGTATAGTTATAGACGACGCTATAGTCGTCCTTGAGAGCATATACAGGAGGAACGAAGAAGGGCTCAAGGGAAAGGAAGCTGCCGTAAAGGGAACGCGCATAGTAGTGTTCGCTCTGCTCGCCTCAACCTCCTCCCTAATAGTAATCTTCCTGCCTGTCCTCTTTCTTAAGGGACCCATAGGAACCTTCTTCGGTGTCTTCACCCTATCCCTTATAACCTCCATAGCGATATCCTATCTCGTTTCTGTCTCCTTCACTCCTATGCTCTCCGCAAGACTCGTAAGGGCGGGAGAAAAGAATCCTTTCATGAAGGCATACGAGAAGTTTGAAGGTTGGTTTGACCGTCTCCTCAGATGGTCGCTTGACCACAAGCTCCTCGTGGTGTTCTTCTCTCTCGGGACGGTGGTGGCTGGCTTCCAGCTTGCAAAGATGACGAAGAAAGAGTTCTTCCCCCTTGTGGACGAGGGTAGGTTCATCATAAGGTTTGAGACGCCCTTGGGTTCTTCCTTTGAGTTCACCAACAGGAAGGCGAAGGAGATAGAGAAAGTTATAATGGGGAACCCCTATGTTCTGAGGTATGGAATGGCTGTGGGTGAGGGATTGATAAGCCCAACGGTGAACGGAGGAATGTTCTTCGTTACCCTCAAGGACAGGAAGGAGAGACCCCACCAGAGGGTTGTCATGGAGATGATAAGGAGAGAGATAAGGAAGATAAAGGATCTCAGAGCTTCCGTTGAGGTGCCCTCTGTTGTGGGTGCAAGGGGTGGGAGACAGACAGACATTCAGTACGTTGTCAGGGGAGACTCTCTTGAGGAACTGGGAAGGATAGCCCAGAAGTTGAAGAATTTCCTTGAGGAGGCTGGAGGATATACCGATATTGACACGGACATAAGGATAAACCAGCCGGAGGTAAGGATAACAATTGACAGAGAAAGGCTCTACGACCTTGGAATGAGCGTTAAGGATGTTGGTGATACGCTCAGCGCCCTCTTCGGCAAGCTGTGGCTCGGAACCTATGAGCTTGGTTCGGAAAGCTACGATGTCTATATAAAGGCTCGGGAGGACTTCCTGAGGACCTACGAGAACCTCAAGAGGGTGTATGTCAGGGCTAAGGGAGGTGAGCTTGTTCCCATAACCTCTGTGATAAGGTATGAACTGGCACCGGGATACAGCGTTATAAACCGCTACAACAGGCAGTACTCTTTCATACTCTTCGCCAACCTTGAGGGGAAGAGCCTCGGCACTGCGGTTGAGGAGATAGAAGGCTTTTTAAAGGACATCCTGCCCCCGGGATATACCTACGAGCCTACGGGAGCAACAAAGGAGTTTCAGAGGGCATTTAAGGGGCTCGCCTTCGCGCTGATAGTTGCCGTCATAGGGGTTTACATGGTTCTTGCATCACTCTTTGAGAGCCTTGTTCATCCCTTCACAGTTATGCTGACCCTTCCCCTTGCGATCTCGGGAGTCTTCGGTCTCCTTTACTTCACAGGGAATAGCCTGAGTATTCCCTCTTACTTTGGGATAATTCTACTCATAGGTATAGTGGCAAGGGACTCGGTGCTATTTATAGAGAGGATAGTTCAACTCAGGAAGGAGGGAGGGAGTGTTAGGGAGTCAATAATGAAGGCAAGGAAGGAGAGGCTCAGACCTATACTTATGACCACTCTTACTATAATGTTCGCACTACTCCCCGTCGCTCTTGGGCTCACAGAGGGAGCGGAGCTGAGAAAACCCCTTGCCCTCTCTGTCATAGGTGGTCTTATAACAGCTCTTCCCTTAAGCCTGATAGTTATACCTGTGGTTTACGAGTCCTTTGAGAAGCTGAGGACAAAAAGTGCGTTAATATATAGACGATGAATGAAACACTTCTGAAAGCCATACAGCTTTACGCAACTGCTACCAGTGATGAGCTTTTGAGGTTTCTAAACGGGCTTTCTAAACCCACTCTCATAGGTTTGTTTACTGACTTACTTACCTTTTATATGAACGATAAAAATTCATCAAAGCTTAGAGAGTTGATAACTGCCGTAATAAGCGGATACGAGTTCAGCACTGAGAAGCTCGGTTACAATGGATATAAGACTGTAGCTCCTGACGGTGTCAAAGTATTCTGCGAGATAAAGCCAAAGAATATAGACAATTGCAACAAAAAGAAGTTGAACGGAGGTGGTAGCTTTAATGACTACACACCCGAGAGGTTTGAGAAAGACCTTAAGGAAAATCTGAACATAGTTGTAAGCGGATTTGTCAGAGGTAAGCTGGTTTACATACTTGAATTTCCCTTTGCATGTTTAAAAGATTGTATTGAACTTAAGCTCAAGAAAAGGTTCGGCGAGAGTATGCACAGGAGGAGCGGAGAATATCTGAGAAGCGCATCTTTTTCCTTTAAAAACTACAAGAACTGTCCGAGGCTGAAGGCTGTATATGTAAATCCTAAGATATCTCAATTTGAAAAGTGCCTGAGCAGAGAGCTTTACTCCTTTCTTAAAAGGGCGAGTCATGGCTGATATAAAGACTTTCCTGAACAAAGTTATATGCGGTGATGTTCTTGATGTTTTGAAAGCAATGCCTTCGGATTCCGTTGACCTCGGTATAACCTCACCCCCTTACAACAAAAAGGGTAAAAATAAGGGCTGGCTCGTGGACAAGGTAGTTTACTCGGACTACGGAGACAACATGGATGAGTCAGACTACCAACGTTGGCAAATAGATGTTCTCAATGAGTTATACAGAATAATCAAAGAGGGAGGTTCATTCTTCTATAACCACAAACTAAGGTGGGAGAGGGGCAAGATGATACATCCTCTTGAGTGGATTTCAAAGACACGCTGGGTAGTAAGACAGGAAATAATCTGGAACAGGAAGATAGCAGGGAACATAAGGGGCTGGAGATTCTGGCAGGTTGATGAGAGGATATACTGGCTCTACAAACCCAAAGGTGATAACCTTATAGGCGAGGAGTTAAAGCCCCAGCACGCAAAGTTATCTTCAGTATGGGAGATAAGACCCGAGCAGGGACTAAAGGAGCATCCTGCACCCTTTCCTATAGAGCTACCTACGAGGATAATACTATCCATTCTTGACGATAAGCGAGGAGTCGTTATAGACCCTTTCTGTGGCACAGGAACCACTCTTGTGTCCGCCAAGCTTTTGGGACATGACTATATTGGTATAGACATCTCAAAGGATTATGTTGAACTGGCGAAGGCAAGGCTTGAAAGAGCACAGGAAGAACTTTCCAGAGTAATCAGGGAGAAGGAGCTTCACTCTGTTAGTATGACTTTTGAGGAGAGGAAGAGAAAAGGGTACTGGGACAAGAAGACACGCCAGAACAAACTCCTCTAATTCCCTCCGCAGTCCGTATCCTCCTGATAGAAGTTGAGAATGGGAACTTCTGTGCCTTCAAGGAATAGACTCAACTTGTAGCCTTCCTCTTCCTCGTAACAACCCGAGCCACCGTTTATGAAATACTCAAAACCCCTGAGCCTGTGGCCATTGGCTCGCCACTCCTCCTCGTAAGCCCAGCCACTTAGCACCTCTTCGTCTCCTGTCTTCACCTCGTAGGGTTCTACCCTTTTCTCCGAGAGCTTCTTAGCCTCAGCGTCCTCAATCCTCAAGATCAGCGGGTCTCTTCCGTCGGGTATATTGTCGTATATGACCTTAAAAGACAGCTCGGGACAGCTCACCTGAGCAATACCCTGTTTTCCGTAGGGTCTGTCTTCTATCTCACAGCTACCCGCACTTCTTTTCTCTACCTCAAGAGGCGCGCAAGCAACTAAGAGGACAAAGAGCAGTGAGATGACCTTAATCACCATCATCAATAAATATATGCCTTACACTCTTGTATAATTCCCAAAAGGGAGGAAAGCAATATGTGGAGAGTTGTATATACAGGTCAGAGACCCCATTACGA
>JALSTO010000018.1 GCA_026983685.1 Aquificaceae bacterium
AAAGCCTTAAAGCCTTTCCCCTCTATGAAGTTCCTGCCCTTCCAGACCTGAACCTTCCCTTTTCCGTACAGGAGATCCCTGTTGAAGTCAATGGTAGCCCTGTCGGTTTTGAAGAAGAAAGCTTCGCCCCTTATCTCAACACCTCCCTTTAAGACTCCCCTGTTCCTGTCTCTCAGAAAGGTTATCGCACTTGCCCTAACCACATATCCGCTTGTGGACCTGAGCTCAACATCAAGCAGGGATAGTTCCCTACCGAAAGAGACGAGCTCCCTGCCGTGAATTCTCCACTCCTCCCCTGATTCGCCGAAGACCTTTATGGACACCCCCTGGGCTATGCTCTTCTCCTGAACGTAAACCCTTGCCTCCTTTCTTAGTTTCTCTATGTAAGCTAAGGAGAGCGTGCACAGGAGCAAAAAGATAAAGTGGGGTAGCAATGACTTCATATATATATTTTCACAGACTCCTGAGCTTCAGGATCAGGTCACACACTTCCCTGACAGCACCTTCCCCTCCCTTTTTCATCGTGGTGTAAACTGCAAGTTTCCTTACCTCCTTGGGCGAGTTTCTCACCGCTACGGGGAAGCCCACCCTTCTCAGGACCGGGATGTCAACGATGTCGTCCCCTATAAAGCCTACCTCCTCGTAGGATAGTCCGTGTTTCTTCACTATCTTCTCAAGGACGCTGTCCTTCTGAGTCCTTCCCATGAAGACCTCCTCAATCCCGAGCTCCTCAAGGCGGTTTGCAAGAGCCTGCGACTCCCTTCCGGATATCACGCCTGTCATTATCCCCTGTCTCTGGAGGAGCTTTATACCGAGTCCATCGTGGACATTGAAGACCTTCAAGCTCTCGCCACCTTCTGTGTAGAAGAGCCTCCCGTCGGTGAGGACTCCATCAACATCAAGCAGGAGAAGTTTTAGCTTCTTTGCCCTCTCTCTCAGGCTCAAGTCAGCACCCCTTTACCTTTCCCTTCCGGCAAGCGGAGTTAAGAACTTCAAGAAACTCATCGGTCTCCTGCAAGCCGAAGACCTGCATTATGAGCTTGTCCTTTTTTGGGTCGTACACCATGAAGGTTGGTGTTCCGAAGGCTCTGAAGCGTCTGTCAAGTTCGGAAGGTATGTCCTCAACATCTATCGGCACCACGACGAAGGCTCTCTCCATAAGTTCGCTGACCTTTGGGTCAACGAAGACCACATCCTCCATATACTTGCAGAAGTTACAACCCTCCTCGTAAAAGTAGAGCAGAACAAGCTTTCCCTCCTTTTTGGCAACCCGAACTCCCTCATTGAAATCGGGATACCACCGAGAGGAGAGGGCTAAACTCATAAACAGGAGAAGCGGAATAATAATACGAGCAACCATAGACTAAAATATAAACCATGAGAGCGGGCTTTGTTTACGACGATATATACCTGAAACACGACTACCTGGATCACCCCGAGAGAAAGGAAAGGCTTATATCCATAGTGAATCACTTGGAGAAGGCTGGGCTTATGAAGGAGGTCCTCCGAATTTCTCCGAGGAGGGCAACTCCCGAAGAGGTAGCCCTGAACCACGACCCTGCCTACATACAGGAGATCCATGACTTCTGCACCGCAGGTGGAGGGTTCCTTGACCCAGACACCTACGCCACTCCCGATAGCTACGATGTCGCCCTTACAGCGGTGGGAGGTGTTCTGGAGGCTATAGACAGGCTCAGGAAGGGTGAGGTTGACACCGTCTTCTGTGCGATAAGACCTCCCGGGCACCACGCGGAGTATGCAAAGGCTATGGGGTTCTGCCTCTTCAACAACATTGCCGTAGGTGCTCACTATCTCAGGAAGGGTGGTGTGGAAAAGGTCTTCATAATTGATTTTGACGCCCATCACGGAAACGGGACCCAGAGAAGCTTCTACGAGGATGACGCCGTTTTTTACTTCTCAACCCACGAGTATCCCTTCTATCCCGGAACGGGAGGACCAAAGGAGAGAGGAGCTGGAAAGGGTGAGGGCTTCACCCTCAACGTTCCCATGCAGGCTGGGGCTGGCGATGAGGACTACCTGCCTGTTTACGAGAAGCTCCTGCCTAAGGTGGTCAGGGAGTTCTCCCCTGATTTTATGCTCGTCTCCGCAGGCTACGACCTCCACTCCGATGACCCTCTCACCTACCTGAACGTTTCCACAGAAGGGATAAGGCGCATAGTCAGGAGTATCCTGAGTCTATCTAAGGAGCTCGGAATACCCTCCCTCTTTGCCCTTGAAGGGGGATACAACCTCAGGGCTCTCGGCGAGAGCGTGGTGGCTACCGTTGAGGAGATGCTCTCCTCCTGAGCTGTGAGTTTAATCATCACGAACCTTCTCCAAAGCGCTACATTATAGTTCCCTGAGAGGTTTGAGAATGGCGCAGGCTGTTAAGGAAGTCAGGATAGAGATACCTTTGGATCTTGCCCAGAAGTGCGTCAAGTGCGGGCTCTGCAAGTCCGTCTGCCCCTCCTACCACGGGGAGGAGGGTAGCTACGCAAGGGGGAGACTTGCCCTCGCGGAGATGGTCGTTAAGGGCGAGATACCCCTGTGTGAAGAGGTGGCAGGGCAATGGAACGAGTGCGCCATGTGCAGGCGCTGTGAGTGGGTCTGTCCGAACGACGTCCACTACAAGGAAATACTCGTTCAGGCAAGGGAGCTTCAGGAGAGGGAGCTCGGAAGGGATATAGTATCAAGAGCGGGTCTGAAGAGCCTTGAACTGATGCAGTCCTCCCTTGGCAGGAAGGTGATAAAGGCAGCTGGAAGGCTCAGCACCCTTTTACCTTCGGAGATAAAGACTCCCCTTCCAACCGGTAGCGTGAAGTTTATGCCAAAGCCCTACGGAAAGCCCTTCGGCATAAGAGGTAAGACCTTTAAAGCTGAAGAGGAGAAGGGAAGGCTCCTCTTCTTTACCGGCTGTATGATAGATGTGTTTTACGGCAAAACGGGGGAGAGCGTTATAAAGCTCATGAACAGGATAGGGTACACGGTGGTTGTTCCCGAAGACATAAAGTGCTGTGGGGCTCCACACCTCTACCACGGGAACACCGGTGCCTTTGAGAAGCTGAAGGAACACAACCTGAAGGAGATGGAGAGATACGAGTTTGATGCCATCGTGGTTGCATGTCCTACCTGCGGAGGTGCACTTATAGAGGACTACGGAAGGGACTGGGAGGTTTACGACTTTGCCCAGCTCCTCTCTGAGGAAGGAAACCCGAAGTTCAGGGGAGCCAACGAGAGGCTAACGTTCCACGTCCCCTGCCACTCCTATACAGCCATGAAGGTTGATCCCGAGGTCTTCTACGGGGTTATGAAAAGGGTTGAGAATACGGAGCTTGTGAGGGCTGAGAAGGCTCAGTCCTGCTGTGGGTTCGCAGGTCTGTGGAGCATAAAGAACCCGAGACTCTCCGAGAAGGTTCAGAAGGAGAAGATTGAGGACTTCAAGAGCACGGAGGCGGACTTTGTCCTTACAACCTGTCCGGGCTGTGTCCTTCAACTCAGGGACGGCGTAAAGAAGTTCGGTAGCTCCCAAGAGGTTAAGCACTTGGCTGACTACCTTGCGGAGAGGCTTGAGGAGTCTTAAGCCCAGGAGCTTATACCGTAGGTGAGGTCGTGATACACCGATAGGAGCGCCTTAGCCCCCTCACCTGCAGCGGTTATTATCTGCTTGGCGAAGATACTTGTGCAGTCACCCGCTGCATACACGCCGGGTTCAGAGGTCCTGTTGTTGCAGTCAATAACTATCTCCCCCCTCTTGTTGAGGACTACACCGAGCTTCTTTGCAAGCTCGGTCTTTGGCTGGAGACCTATCTCAACAAAGACACCCTCCGCCTCTATCTCGTAGGTCTTGTTCTTCTCCATATCTTCAACGAGAACGCTCCTGACAATCTTTCCGTCGCCCCTTATCTCCAGAACCCTGTGCCTCAGGAGGGGCTTTACCTTAGAATTCCTCAGGACCTCCTCCAGGAGCACCTCGTCCGCCCTGAATCTGTCGGTGAACTCAATCAGGTATATCTCCCTGGCATAGTGGGTCAGCTGTTGGGCAGCCTCAAAGCCAGCGTTTCCTCCTCCGACAACAACGACCCTCATGTCCTTGAAGAAGGGAGCGTCGCAGGTGTAGCAGTAGGATACGCCCCTTCCAGTGTACTCCCTCTCCCCGGGGACGTTCAGCTTTCTGTGCTCCGAACCTGTGCACAGGAGGAGGCTTCTCGCTTCATAGCTCTCGCCCGAGAGGGTCTCTACACGGAATCCATCCTTCTCCCTGCTTATATCAACTACCTCGTCAAGGAGTGGCTCAACACCAAGCTTCTCCATCTGCTTCATCATCCTCTCAACGAGGACGACGCCGTCAACGGCAGTGTAGCTGAGGAAGTTCTCTATCTCACCTGCGGTTATGACCTGACCTCCCACCTCACGGGTTATAAGGACGAAGTCCATCTTCTTCCTGGAGGCGTATATGGAAGCGGATATTCCCGCAGGTCCTCCACCCACTATGATCAGCTGTTTCATATCTCTATCTTTGCGTACCTCTTCCTACCCTCCTCAAAGAGGTCTCCCCCGTAGATGTCGTTGGCAACTATGACAGGAAAGTCCTCAACGTAGAGCCTCCTTATGGCTTCTGTGCCCAAATCCTCATAGGCTATGAGCTCGGAGGACTTGACATGCTTCTGGAGTAGGGTGGCAACACCGCCGACAGCTGCAAAGTAAACAGCCTTGTACTTCTTCAGTAGCTCCTTGACCTGAGGAGAGCGATATCCCTTCCCTATCATGCCCTTGAGTCCAAGTTTGAGCAGTGGCTCAACGTACTTGTCCATCCTTATCGCTGTTGTCGGTCCCGCGGAGCCTATAACCTGACCCGGCTTTGGAGGTGTCGGACCTACGTAGTATATTATCTGCCCCTTAAGCTCTATGGGTGGGCTCCCCCCTCTTTCTATAGTCTCAACCATCCTCTTGTGGGCTGCGTCCCTTGCGGTGTATATGTAGCCCGTTATAAGTACCTTGTCCCCAGCCCTCAGGCTCTCAATAACTTCATCCGTAAGGGGTGTGCTTATCCTCTTCTCCATGGTTATAAGGATACAATATATCTTAACAGATGGAAAAGGTAAGGCA
>JALSTO010000019.1 GCA_026983685.1 Aquificaceae bacterium
TGGCAGGATACTGGAAGAGCTATACAACTTCAGCTCCAAAAGCAGGGGTAGGGTTCCGGAGGTCGTGTTCAAGGGCACAGAGGATATGGTGAGGGGCTACCTTCAGGCTCTATTCACAGCGGACGGAACGGTTCAAAAGATAGAAAACGATGGAATTCCCTCCTTCACTATCCAGCTCACCAGCAAGAGCAGGAGACTCCTTGAGGACGTTCAGGTTCTCTTGGCTAACTTCGGAATAAAGAGTTCCATATACAGGAGAACCGGCGGAGAGTTTGAATACACGACAAAAGAAGGCAAGCGCAGAATATACAAAAGCTCTCCCGCCTACAGGCTTGATATAAAGGGTAGGAATGCGGTCAGGTTTGTAAGGGAAATAGGCTTTATAGGTAAAAAGCAGGAAAAGGCGGAGAACATCCTACTAAGGAGAAGGGGACTTGGATACCCTGAGGAGGGTAGAAAGGCGGAGAAGTTCATCAGCAAGGTTGAGAGTATAACCTACGCAGGAAAAGAAGACGTCTACGACACCACTCAGCTGTACAACCACTCCCTGATATTCAACGGAATAGTTACAGGAAACTGCCATGAGATTGTCCAGAACATGAGCGTCACAAAGCACATAGGAAGGGAGCTTAACCCAGAGACAGGAGAGATAACCTATAGAAAGCAGTCGGGAGATGTGGTCGTATGCAACCTTGGTTCAATAAATCTCGGGAAGGTTCACACCAAGGAGAGCATGGAGAAGGTGGTTCCAACACTGGTCAGGCTCCTTGACAATGTGATAGAGATGAACTACTACGCCATACCCGAGGCGGAATACACCAACAAGAGATACAGGGCTATCGGTATAGGGGTCTCCAACTACCACTACTGCCTTGTCAAGAACAGAGTTCAGTGGGAGTCCGAGGAGCACCTTCGCTTTGCGGACAAACTCTTTGAGCTTATAGGCTTCTACGCTATAAAGGGTTCAATGGAGCTTGCCAAGGAGAGGGGCAAGTACAGGCTCTTTGAGGGTTCGGACTGGAGCAGGGGTATATTCTTTGGGAGGAAGATAGAGGACATAGAGGAAGACTCAAGAGCAAACGGGAACAACCTCCCCTGGAGGGAACTCTCCGAGAGTGTGAGAGAGCACGGCATGAGAAATGCTTACCTTCTCGCCCTCATGCCAACCGGCTCAACCTCCCTCATACTGGGTGCAACACCCTCGGTGGACCCCATATTCGCAAAGTACTACAAAGAGGAAAATATGAGCGGAATACTTCCCCAGGTGCCACCCGAGATAGACAGGTTCTTCTGGCACTACAAGAGTGCCTACAACATAGACCAGGAATGGGTGATCAGGGCTGCGGCGGTAAGGCAGAAATGGATAGATCAGGCTCAGAGCCTCAACCTCTTTATAGACCCAGAAAAGATAGATGGTCCGACGCTTTCAAAGATATACCAGCTCGCCTGGGAGCTCGGACTCAAGACCATATACTACTTGCGGAGCAAGTCCATAACGGACATAGAGGAGTGTGAGAGCTGTGCGGTTTAGACTTTAAATTGAGATAAAAGGAACGAGATTAAATATCTGGAGGAGGTAGGAAATGTTAGAGAGCGGAGAGAAGGTTCTCCAGAGGAAGTTCATCTTCAATCCAGAAGGAGAGAGAGACGCTTCTCAGAGGAAGGTGATAAACGGAAATCCAACCAACATCATAGAGCTGAACAACGTCAAATACGGCTGGGCTTTTGAACTATACAAGACGATGGGATTTTCCAACTTCTGGATACCCGAAGAGATACCCCTTATGGAGGACAAGAAGCAGTACGAGAGGGTTCTCTCCGATTACGAAAAGAGAGCTTACGAGCTCGTCCTATCGTTCCTGATAGCCCTTGACTCCTTTCAGGTTGACATGCTCAAGGACTTTGCCCGCATGATAACAGCTCCGGAGATAGAAATGGCACTTACGGCTCAGGAGTTTCAGGAGTCGGTGCATGCCTACTCTTATCAGTTCATCCTTGAGTCGGTGGTTGACCCCATGAAGGCGGACGAGATATACAACTACTGGAGGGAGGATGAGAGGCTGAGGGAAAGAAATCAGGTGGTTGCGGAGGTTTACAACGAGTTCATCAGAAAGCCCACGGAGGAGAACTTCATAAAGGCAGTCATAGGCAACTATATCCTTGAGTCGCTCTACTTCTACTCAGGCTTTGCCTTCTTCTACACCCTCGGAAGGCAGGGGAAGATGACCAACACGGTCCAGCAGATAAAGTACATAAATAGAGATGAGCTCACCCACGTAACCCTCTTCAGAAATATGATACTCAGCCTCCAGAAGGAAGAGCCGGAGCTCTTCAGCCCCCAGATAAAGGAGTGGATAAGGGAATACTTCAAGTACGCTGTGGATCAGGAGATAAAGTGGGGACAGTATGTTACAAATAACCAGATACTCGGTCTTACCAACGAGCTTATAGACAGGTACATAAAGTACCTCGGAAACCTCAGGATTACCCAGATAGGCTTTGAGCCCCTCTATCCTGAGATAACGGACAACCCCATGAAGTGGATAGACAACTTCAGGAAGATAAATGACACAAAGACTGACTTCTTCCAGAGAAAACCTCAGACCTATGCCAAGGCTAATGAACTCAAGTGGTAAAATCTTCCTCCTATGGAGAAGTACGACCTTCTGATAAAGGAAGTAACCCTGCCCGGAAGGGGAAGGGTTGATATAGCGGTAAGCGATGGAAA
This sequence comes from Aquificaceae bacterium, assembly GCA_026983685.1. Lineage (GTDB taxonomy): Bacteria > Aquificota > Aquificia > Aquificales > Aquificaceae > Hydrogenivirga. Next base: position 2,729 of record JALSTO010000019.1, read on the forward strand.
GATAAGCAGGTTAAGGGAAAACATAGAGGCTGAGGCGGATTACACCGTAGAGGGAAGAGGGAAGCTCGCCTTCCCTTCCTTTGCCAACATGCACACCCACGTTCCCATGTCCCTTCTCAGGGGAATAGGTGCGGACCTTCCCCTTATGGACTGGCTCCAGAGGGTAATATGGCCCCTTGAGGGTGAGTTCGTTTCCCCAGAGTTTGTCAGAGCTGGAGCTAAGCTCGGTGTGCTTGAGATGATAAGGTCCGGGACAACCCTATTTATGGACATGTACTTCTTTGAGGAAGAGGTGGGTCAGGTATGCAAGGAGGCGGGAATAAGGGCTGGTCTGGGCTTTGGGATACTTGATTTTCCAACTAAGGTCGCCAAGACCCCCGATGAATATATAGAGAGGGCGAGGAGCTTTGCCCAGTCCCTCAAAGGGGAAGATCTCGTCTTTCCGGTTCTCTGCCCTCACGCACCTTATACCTGCTCACCAGATACCCTCAAGAAGGTAAAAGAACTTGCCCAGGAGCTTGACCTCTACATCCATATCCACGTCTCGGAGACAAAAAGCGAGGTTGAAAGGATAAGGGAAGAGTACGGCAAAACACCCGTTAGTCACCTTGAGAGCTTAGGTTTTCTGTCGGACAAGGTTCTCTGTGCCCACATGGTGTGGCTTGAAGAGGAGGAGATAGATATAGTTAAGGAGAGGGGGGTCAAGATAGCCCACTGTCCGGAGAGCAATCTCAAGCTTGCCTCTGGAGTAGCTCCAATCCCCGATTACCTCCGGGCTGGATTACACATAACCTTGGGAACTGACGGACCCGCCTCCAACGATAACCTTGATATGCTGGAGGAGATGTCAACGATGGCAAAGCTCCACAAGGGTGTGAGCATGGACGCAAAGGCTATAGATGCAGGCACATCTCTTAGGATAGCAACGGAGAACGGCTTTTCCGCAGTAGGAATAAAAGCAGGAAGGATAGAGGAAGGCTACGAAGCTGACATAATTCTCATAGACCCTCAGAGTCCCCACCTTCAACCCCTTTACGACCCAGTTGCACAGGTGGTTTATTCAGCCCAGTCCTCTGACATAGACACCGTCATATGTAGAGGAAAGGTTCTGATGGAGAAGAGGGAGCTAAAGACAATTGATGAGGAGGAGGTGCTTTATGAGGCGAAGAGGTGGGGGGAGAGGATAAGTTCTTACCTTGACAGGCTTCAGGGCAGTGGGTAAATTGATGGACTGGGATGAAGAAGGACCTTACAAACCTTCTAAGAAAAGAGGAGAAAGTTCCCGGATTTGAGAGTCTTGAGGAGGCTAAGGAGTACCTTGCGAGGTATCTTCTCAACTATATAAACATTGAGTTTGGCGGTCTTCCAAGGGAGGAGTGGGAGAATACCCTGAGGACCTGGGCTAAGATGTGCGCCTTCGCCAAGGGTCTGATACCTATGTCCGAGGAGGAGAGAAACAAGCTCTACGAGAGATTCCGCTTTGATATGATGATGCAGGGCATAGCGGAGGACCTGAGACAGACCCTCATAGGTATGATGGATCTCGGGATACTGAAGGAGGATGAACCTCCCTATAACTTGCTCCTCAGGGCTGCAGAGCTTCTCATGGGGGAGGGTGAGCTCCTTGAAAAGTGGGAGGTCAATCCTGAGACGGTCAGATTCATCTACGAGTTCTTCACTTCCAATCCGAACCTTTAGAGGTAAATTCAATAAGCTATGAGGATAGCTGTCGGAATGAGCGGTGGTGTTGACAGCAGTGTCACCGCTCTGCTTATGAAGGAAAAGGGATACGATGTAATAGGGGTTACCTTAAGGTTTCACTCGGTTGAAGCCTGCGAAGTAGAGGGAACACACAACGTTTGCTGTTCCCCGAAGGATGTTCAGGATGCGGTTAAGGTGTCTCAGAGGCTCGGGATACCTCATCTGACCTTTGACTGGGAGAAGGTGTTTAAAGAAAAGGTGATAGAGTACTTCACAAGAGAATATATGAGGGGAAGGACACCCAACCCCTGTGCCCTGTGCAACAGGGAGGTAAAAACTGGATACTTCGCCAGATACCTCAGGGCTGTTGCAGACATTGACAGGCTCGCGACCGGGCACTACGCCAGACTCGTGGATGTTCCCGGTGTGGGCAAGGTGATAAAGAGGGGTGTTGACAGAAAAAGGGACCAGTCCTACTTCCTTGCCCTCGTCAGGAAGGAAGACCTGAACCTCCTTGAGTTTCCCCTCGGAAGCATGACCAAAGAGGATGTCAGAGAGATCGCCCGCAGTCACGGACTTGAGGTGGCTGACAAGAGGGACTCTCAGGAGGTGTGCTTCCTGATGGGCAGGTCCCCGGGGGAGTTCCTTGAGGAGAGGTTCGGGAAAAGGGAGGGGC
>JALSTO010000020.1 GCA_026983685.1 Aquificaceae bacterium
CTCGCTCCCCTCTCTTCCGCAGACTCAACGAGGGCTTTCACGACATCCGGATGGGCTTTTGAGGCGTAGGGGTGTATCTTTCCTTTGAATCTGGAGTCCTCAGATATAACGCCCTCAAGGGCGTCCTTTACAGAATCCTCAAGGAGCCTACAGCTGTTGTCGGGAGGGGGTGCATCGTAAAAGAGACCTGTGTTGTCAAGACCGACCGCATATTCGGTGATTATCAGGGTTCCGAGGGGTGTGTCTGGTTGAAGACCTCCCGAGGTTCCAACCCTGATTATGTTTATCCGGGGTACATCCTCCCTCCTCTCCATACTCTGGAAGTCTATCTCATGAAGGGCTACTATCTCGTTTATCACTATCTCAAGGGAAGGAGTTCCCATACCGGAGGTTGTGACGGAGACCCTCTGTCCCCAGTCGGTATAGCCGGTTATCGTCCTCAGCCCCCTGTGTTCTTTGTTCACCTCAACACCTCTGAAGAAGCTCCTCGCTATGAAGAGAGCCCTGTGGGGATCCCCGACGATGAGGACATCTTCCGCAAGCTCTCCCGGCGCGAGGTTCAGGTGATAAACCCTCCCGTTCACGATCGGCAGGTCCGGAGGATGGAACTCTCCTCCCCTCATACTACGCATTATAATCCTTTAGGCATAGATTAATTATCCTGTGAGGTACTATCATGGTGAGAGATATAGTCACATACCCTGCGGAGGTTCTCACGAAGCCTACCGAAAGGGTTGATGTTATTGATAGAGAGGTTGAGAAGCTCATAAAGGATATGTTTGACACAATGTATCACGCGGAGGGTGTGGGACTCGCAGCGAACCAGATAGGCGTTTCCTTAAGTGTAATGGTTATAGATACAACCCCAAAGGAGGATGCTCCAGACCTGAAGCTCGTGCTCATAAATCCTGATGTGGTTGAGAGCGAAGGAAAGGTGAAGTACAAAGAAGGCTGTCTCTCCTTCCCCGGGCTGTCGGTTGAGGTTGAGAGGGCAAGCAAGGTCAGGGTGAGGGCTCTCAATGAAAGGGGAGAGCCCTTTGAAATTACCCTTGAAGACTTCCCTGCGATAGTCTTCCAGCATGAACTGGACCACCTGCAGGGGATAACCTTTATAGACAGACTCAAGGGATGGAGAAGAAGGATGGCTCTTGAGAAGTACAGAAAACTCCAGAGGGAAGCCCAGAAGGTATGAAGGTCAGGGAGAGAAGCTATTTCTCTTTAAAGGAATACTTCTATCAAAAGTATGGGAGAAGAGTCCAGAAGATCACGGTTGCCCTCCCTTTCACCTGTCCCAACAGGGATGGGAGCAAGGCAAGGGGTGGGTGCACCTTCTGCTACGATGGCTCCAAGCCCTCTATGCTGATACCCACAGTCCCCCTCAGAAAGCAGATAGAGGAGGGGATAAAGAGGGCAAAGAGAAAGTATGGAGAGGACATATACTTCTTTGTCTATTACCAGTCTTACACCAACACCTATGCGGACTTAGAGACCCTCAGGGAGGTGTACGACACAGCCCTTGAATTTGAGGACGTCGTAGGAATTGATGTGGGGACGAGACCCGACTGTGCCCCCGAAGAGGTTCTTGACCTACTTGCAGACTATACGGAGAGAGGGCTTGAGGTATGGGTTGAGTTCGGGCTCCAGAGTGCCAACTACGAGACCCTGAAGAGGATAAACAGAGCCCACGGTGTCTCCGACTTTGTTGATGCGGTTCTGAGAGCTAAGAGAAGACCCCTTAAAGTCTGCGCCCACGCCATAGTTGGACTGCCCGGAGAGGAGAGAGAAGATGTGATAGAGACAGCGAAGCTGATAGCCTCCCTGCCTGTTGATGGCGTTAAGATACATCCCCTTCACGTTATAAAAGGGACGGTCATGGCAAAGCAGTACGAGAGGGGGGAGTTTGAGCTCCTGAGCCTTGAGGAGTACGTTAGGCTCTGTGCGGACTTTATAGAGATACTTCCCCAAGATGTTGTAGTGCACCGAATAACCGGCGAGGTTGATGAGAGCCTCCTTATAGCGCCCGACTACTGCTCTCCCAGACAAAAAGGTAAGGTAATTGAGGCTGTTGAGGAGGAGCTCAGAAGGAGGGGGACGGTCCAGGGTTCAAACAGGAGGGCACTCAACAGAGGACTATGAAGAAGGAACATTGGGCTCTCGTATCCCTTTCCCTAAACCTGCTTCAGTCCGCCCTGAAGTTCTTAGGCGGGTTCCTTACCGGTAGCCTGTCGCTGATGGGGGAGGCACTCCACTCCCTCTCCGATGCTACAGCCTCAGTTATAGCCTATCTATCTATAAAGTTCTCGGAGAAAAAACACGAAAGGTTCCCTTACGGACTGTACAAGCTTGAGAACATAGGGGCTATAGTTATAGCCTTCTTCCTGATAGTTGCATCCTACGAAATAGGGCACAGAGCTCTCACGAGCAACATCTCCCTTGACAGGGAAGCCCTTCCCATAGGTATAGGGATAGTTCTCTTTTCTCTCGTAAGCTCCCTAACCCTCTCCTTCCTTGAGAGGCGTGCAGGCAAGAGGCTCAACTCCCCCACGCTGATAGCGGATTCCTACCACACCCTTACCGATGCCTTTGGCTCAGCCCTTGTCCTGATAAGCCTGAGCACCGCCTACCTCGGATACAACTACGACAGGTACTTTGCCCTCGGTGTGGTAGCCCTCATCCTTTACACAGCTCTCGGGCTTCTCAAGGAGCAGGTCGGGGCGATACTTGACATATCCGCGGACGAGGAGACGGTGGAGAGGATAAGGAGGATAATCCTCAGCTTTCCAGAGGTGGAGAGCATAAAGAGGCTCCTCGTAAGGAGCGCGGGAGGAAAGCTCTTCGTAGATGCGGAACTGCTCCTGAGACCGGGGAGCTTTATGAAGAGCCACGCTGTGGCTGATGAGATTGAGAGAAGGATAGCGCGAGAGAATGAAAACGTAGAAATGGTCTTTATACACTACGAACCTGCGAGGGAAGAAAAGCTCAGGATAGCGGTCTTCTCCAGTGATGGGGACACCCTCTGCAAAAACTTCAAAAACGTCAGCAAGATGTACATATTTGAGGAAAGGAGCGGAAAACCTCAGGTGAGGGAAGTTAGAGTTGATTCTGAAGAGGACGTAGCAAAGCTACTTGTAAGGGAAGGCGTTGACATAGTCATCTGCGGGCATCATCCCGAAAGTGCAAGAGCTAAGTGGATACTCCACAAGAACGGCATCTTCGTATGGGAAACGGACAGAGAAAATATATACGAAGCCCTCTCGGAGGTATCAAAGCTCAAGCTGGACGGCTCACAGAAAGAGGGCAAGGATTAGGGGAATCAGGAAGTTCACACTCTTTACCTCCGCGAGAAGACCCCAGAGCTTCAGGGCTATGATCGCCATGATACCACCGCCTATGAAGAGGCTGTTTTTCATGGACTGGGGGTCTATAAACTCTCCGAATAAGAAGGCGAGCATCGTTATGCCCCCTTGAAATACAAGGAGAAAGAAGGCGGAGAAGAGGACGCCCCTTCCAAGAGAGGAGGCGAGTATGATGGAAGAGAAGCCGTCCATGACAGCCTTGGAAAGTATGAGGGAGCTGTCACCCTTCGTTCCCTCCAAGATACAGCCAAGCAATGTCATCGGTCCCACGGTAAAGAGGACAGAAGAGGTTATGAGGGCATTCGTGAAGTCCTTACCACCCTGAGAGAGCTCCTCAACCTTTCCCTCAAGGTCCATCAGGTAGCCCAAGGCTGTTCCGAAGAGGATTATGAAGAACACCTTAAGGGTCTCGGGTCTGTTCTCAAGAAGAAGCTTTACACCGAGCAGGAGTGTGAAGAGCCCTATGCCGTGAACAACTCCCTCCCTGAGCCTGGGATTGATGAACCTCGCACCCCTCAGACCGATGAAGCTCCCTGCAAGGACAAGGGTAAAGTTTACGAGGGTGCCAAAGCCGGGAAACATCTCATTCTTTTTCTTCCGCCTGTGCCTGCTGGCTTGCCTGCTCAAGGATACCCTTCATCATGTTGAAGAGGAACTCTCCCCTATCATCAACTCTGTAGCGGTCAACAACCGCATTCCTCGCCCTCTGGGCAACCTGCCTGACCTCTTCAGGGTTCTCAAGGTAGTAGAGAAGCTTCTCCTCTATATCAGCCCTATCCAAGGGCATGTAGGCTATAGCCTCCTCTCCCGGCACCAGGAATCCGGGAAGGGTCCCTCTGAAGTCTATCATGGGAGCGCTTCCCATGGCGGAAACCTCAAGGGGCGTGAAGCCTATCCCCGAAGGGACGGTGTGGGGGAAGCTCAGAAGGGTAAGGTTTGTTCTTCCGTAGATCTCAAGGAGCTCCTCGTAGCTGTTTACCTTAATGTTCTCATGGTCCTCCCTGAGCTCACCCTGAAACTCACCCACTATCTTGAGGTTTATGCCGTCAAGGAAGTTAACTATGTACCACCTCTTTCTCATGGTTGCATATATAGATATGTCGTTCAGAAGCCTCAGGAAAGCCTCCGCGTTCTTCTCCCTCCATTCGTTGAACTCCTGCTGAACCTGTGGGTTAAAGAGTCCGAAGATGTAGTTGAAGGCTGTAAGAATATTCACCTCTGGGTTCCTGAACATATATTCACCGGTCTCTATGAAGAAGGGCATTATGTTCTCAGGGAGGTTCTGACTCACCTGATTTATAACTATCTGAGGGTCTATCACCGGTCCGAGGAATGCTATCTCTATGTCCCTTTCCTCCGAGGGCTGGGGAAATAGGGAAAAGTCAAGGAAGGGAGTTATGTAGCTTATGTTATCAATACCGAGGAACTTGAGGCTATCAACGTACTTTATATCCGTTACGAGGGCTACCATGTTCCTGTTGCTGTCAAGCCCATGGATGTTGGGAAAGTGAAGGAGCGGGTCTTCGGTAAAGAGTGAGAAATGGACGAAGCCGAATATATCGTAGAGAGGAAGCTTCTTCCCCTCCTGCTCACCAACTATTATACCCGTAGCGTTCAGGTCCAAGGTGAACTCAGGT
>JALSTO010000021.1 GCA_026983685.1 Aquificaceae bacterium
CCTCGGTACCCGAAGACGGGTACACGGCGTTTCCAGCGCCGCGCCTTCGTCCGCTCGGCCACCCTTCCTAAAGAGGAGTTAATAATTATACTCCTTACGCCTCCAGACCGAAAGCCTCTCCCATAGTACGCTTTAACCTTCCGTAGAGCTTCCCTATAGCTACCACATCGTAGAAGTTGTATATCGCTATATCCCTGTAGGCACCATTCCTGAACCTATCCTTTACCTCATCTCCTTTCATGAAATCCTTTGGAGATGAAAAGCCGAGCCTCCTACATAGAAAGTCAAGAGAGTAGGGTCTGCCTATGCCGTGAAAGGACAGCAGGTCCATGAGGTCAATGTGGTCGTCATACCTGTATCTGTTTCCGATAAGGTTCCTGCTAACTTTGACATCAAGCAAAAGCGAACGCAACATCAAAAAAGGCGAGTCAAAGCTACGTCCGTTGAAACTGACGAGGGTGCCTATGCTTTGATGCCCGACCACGTTCCAGAAGTCGGAGAGAAGCTTTCTTTCTGCTGATTCAATACCCTCCTTTATTGAGTAGGAGGTCAGTTTGACACGGTAGCCTTCCATATCCTCCTCTTCCTGAGAATTCTCCTGGGACAGATAGAGTATCTTCGCAAAGTTCTTCTCGTATATCAGAAGCCCAACGCTTACGATATGGGCTGTGGGAGCCCAGAGAGCCATCATCTCCCTTATCCTCCGTTCCTTCTCCTCATCCTCAGCTCTCCTGTAAAGATACTCCAATTCCTCCTCGGTAAGGTTACCTTCATCGGTTGGTATGGTTTCAATATCAAAGACTAAGGTGTACATAGCTCCCTCCTTTAAAGGATTATAATTCCTATTTTATGGCTAACATAAGGTTGAGCCCTTCTCAGGCTATACTACTATCCTACGCAGTCCTTATATCGGTAGGGACAGCCCTCTTCCTGCTCCTGCCCACAACGATCAGGTCTGTATCACCCGTAGATGCCCTGTTCACCGTTACCTCAGCAGTCACGGTCACCGGTCTCATAGTACTTGACACTCAGAGGGACCTGACCTTTCTGGGTCAGTGCTTGCTCCTGCTACTTATACAGATAGGTGGACTCGGATACATGACCCTGACGACCTTTCTTCTCATTACCCTCGGGAAGAGGATAGGTCTGAGGGAGAGGCTCGTCCTTGCCGAAGCTCTGAACTACCCCGGTGTGTACGGGCTCGTTCGTTTCCTGAAAAGGGTTGTTGTCTTCGTCCTCCTCAGTGAAGGAGTTGGGTTTCTCCTCCTGTACCTTTTATGGATAGACAGGTTCGGTCCTGAAGGGGCTCTATTCCCAGCTCTCTTTCACTCAGTATCCGCCTTCAACAACGCAGGCTTCTCCCTATTTTCCGATAATCTCATTCCCTTCAGAGGTGATGTAGCTACAAACCTGATAGTATCAGCACTCATCATCGTTGGCGGAATAGGCTTTTTCGTCATAAATGACCTTTACCTCTTCCTGAAGGGAAAGGTTCCCAGGCTCTCAACCCACACGAAGCTTGTTCTAACGGTGAGCTCCGGGCTGATCGTTCTCGGGTGGGTGGGACTTCTTATGACGGAAGCCTTTCACAGAGATGGTCTGTGGTCCCTCGGTTGGAAGGAGAGAATCCTTTCAACCCTGTTTTTCAGCATCTCCTCAAGGACAGCCGGCTTCAACACCTTTGATACATCCCTTCTGTCCGAGTCCTCCGTGTTTTTGATAATGCTCCTTATGTTCATCGGTGCCTCACCGGGTAGCACGGGAGGTGGTGTAAAGACCACAAACTTTGCTGTCCTTGTGCTTGCGGTGCTATCCTACATAAGAGGTAGGGCGGAAGCTGTGGTTTTCAGCAGGAGTCTGACTCAGGAGCACGTACGCAGGGCTATGGTGGTGACTTCCCTCGGTTTCATGTACATAGCTCTGGTAAACCTCATCATAGACAGGGTTGAGGAAAGGGACTTCCTGAGCACCCTCTTTGAGGTGGTGTCCGCCTTCTCAACCGTAGGTCTTTCTGTGGGAAACGGCAACGGACTCAGCTTCTCCGCGGAGCTATCACCTATCAGTAAGGTGCTGATAGTTATAACCATGCTCGTTGGAAGGGTCGGTGTGCTCAGCTTTGCAATAGCCCTTATCGGAAGGGAGACCGAGAGCAGGGTCAGACATCCAGAGGCGAGGTTACTGCTTTGAAGAGGACCTTCGGTGTTATAGGGCTTGGTAAGTTTGGCTTTTACGTGGCAAAGACCCTTTCAGAAGCTGGCATGGAAGTTATAGCCATGGACAGGGACCCTGAAAAGGTAAGGCAGGTTAGCGACTTCGTTACCCACGCCTACATAGCGGACGCCCTCGATGAGAAAGCCCTTGAGGAGTCGGGCATACTGACAGCGGACACCGTAATAGTCAGCATAGGAACTAACGTTGAAGCAAGCATACTTATCGCTGTCATGCTCCTCAAGAGAGGTGTTAAGGAGGTCGTGGCTAAGGCTATAAACCCTCTCCATGGGGAGGTTCTCAGCAAGCTCGGTGTGAGCAGGGTCGTCTATCCGGAGAGGGAGATGGCTGTAAAGCTGGCAAGGATGCTCCTGATTTCGGGTATGGTTGCGGAGATACCCTTTGCTCGTGGATACAGCATATTTGAGATAGAAGCTCCTGAAAGGCTTGTTGGACGGAGCTTGAGAGAGCTTGACCTGAGAAAACGCTACGGTATAAACGTGCTCGCCATAAAGAGAGGAGAGGAGGTTCTCGTGAACCCTTCTGCGGACGACGTTCTTGCTGAAGGGGATATACTGCTCGTCCTCGGAAGTGAGGAGAACGTAAGGAAGATGTCAGAAGCTCATGTTCCTTAGCTCCTCAGCCCACTGCCTGTACTCCTCCGCCATTGAGGGATGGTTGAACTTCATAGCCTGCCTTATACCCTCTTCAAGGGCTTCAACAGCCTTTCCAAACTCACCGAGCTCTTCGTAACACCGAGCTAAGAGCCTGTAGATAGCCCCCTCGTCTTCCTGGAGCCTGAGGTACTCCTCAATATGCCTTATCGCATTCTCATAATCCTTTATCTTGAAGTACTCCTGAGCCAAGGAGTAATGAACCATAGGGTTGTCGCTGGCACTACTGAGAAGTTTTTTGAAGTACTCCAGCCTGTTCATACTTCACCTCCAGCAGGAGCTTCCTGTATCCCTTTACTTTATTGAGCAGGATATCAACGCCTCCTATTGTAAATTTAACCTTAAGCTTAACCGGGATGTTTGTCTCTTTATCAACCCAGATGTACCACTCCCCCTTCGGCTTCAGAAGCCCCTTTGTCTCTATATCAGGGTGCAGGAGCACCTTCCATGTCCTGTAAACCTTACCATAAACCTTCACCTTCTCCTCTCCTACAGTCCTGTAGCGAACGCTCTGCTCTTTGCCGTCATAAAAGACCTTTATAAAGCCTCCTCCGTAGTTGGGAGTGTCAATGTAAACCATGAATGAAGTAGAGAAGGGATCAAAGAGATAAACGGAGCTCTCATAGAAGCCTTCCTTTACCTCCTCCCTGTCTCTTTTGTACCTCACTATCCTGTAGCTTATCCCCCGATCCTCAAAGATGTAGATGTGGTCTCTTATATAGCTTCCCTCCCTCTGATAAAGGGAAAAGGTGCTCGGCTTGAGGTTTATCAGCGTTGCCTCCCCCCAGCTGTTTACCCTCTTCACAAGTCTGCCTACAACCACGGTCTTTGCCCAGGACCTTATGCGGACGGTTCTGCCCTTCTGAGAGTACTCAACACAGCTATCCGCAACGGGAAAGAACCAGAAGTACACCCTGTAGCAGGTTTCAAGCTCCTTTGAAAAGATCAGAGCTGGTAGAAAAAGGATAAGGAGGAATAGCTTCATTGCATAAGGACTCTGTTCACCTCCTCAAGGGAGGTTATACCCTTCTTGACCTTTATGAGCCCGGACTCGTACAAGGTTCTCATTCCCTTTTTCTTGGCAAGCTCCCTCAGATCGTCAGCGGTCCCTCCCTTTATTATCAGCTTTCTGAGTTCGTCGTCTATCTCCATGATCTCATGAACAGCTGTCCTACCCTTGTAGCCCGTGTTGTTGCAGGTGGAACATCCTTTCTCGCTCGCCTTGTAAATGACTATGTCCTCTTCCATTGAGTCTATGAGCCCCATCCTCAGGAGTGCCTCCTTGGGTATGTCGTGGGGAACCTTGCACTCTGGGCAGAGCTTCCTTATGAGCCTCTGGGCAACTATGAGTATCAGAGAGGAGCCCACGAGGAAGGGTTCAATACCCATGTCTGTAAGTCGGGTTACTGTTGTGGGTGCATCGTTGGTGTGCAGGGTTGAGAAGACGAGGTGTCCCGTCAGGGAAGCCCTTATAGCGATGTCCGCCGTCTCAAAGTCTCTTATCTCACCCACAAGGATTATGTCGGGGTCCTGCCTCAGGAATGCCCTCAGAACGTTGGAAAAGGTCAATCCTATCCTTTCATTCACCTGCACCTGGTTTATACCCGGTATGGAAACCTCAACGGGGTCTTCCGCTGTCATTATGTTCACATCAGGGTGGTTCCTCTCCATAAGGGCTGAGTAGAGGGTAGTTGTCTTACCAGAACCCGTGGGACCTGTAACGAGTATCATCCCCCAAGGTTTCCATATAGCCTTCCTGAACTTCTCAAGGTCGTCGGGCTCAAAGCCGAGGTCTTCAAGCTTCACATTGAGATACTTTTCAGCTTCCTGTATCCTCATAACGACCTTCTCACCATAAACGGTGGGAACCGTTGATACCCTCAGGTCTATCTTCTTCTTGTCTATCCTTATCCTTATCCTGCCATCCTGAGGCTTCCTCTTCTCCGCTATGTCAAGGTTTGCCATTATCTTGTATCTGGCAACGAGGCTGTCCTTTATGTTGACGGGGAGCTTGTGGTATATCCTGAGGACCCCGTCCACCCTGTATCGGACGTTTACCTTTTTCTCAAAGGGCTCTATGTGGATG
>JALSTO010000022.1 GCA_026983685.1 Aquificaceae bacterium
TTTGAGATACTGGCGATCAGCACCGACAGCTCTCCCGATCCCGTAAAGAAGTTTGTCAAAGAGCATAGACTGAGCTTTAAGGTTCTCTACGATGATGGTAGCATTGCCCAGAAGTACGGGATACAGGGGCTTCCGACCTCTTTTCTCATCAACAGAGAAGGGAAGATAGTCAAGGTCAGGCTTGGAAAGTATAAGGAAATTGAAAGGGACCTTAAGGAATTTTTATAGAAAAATCCTCATCTGATTATGGTTATCAGGTGGTCTTGGGTGCTAAAATAGAAGGCTAAATAAAAGAGGAGGTTCAGGAATGGCTCATGAGGTTGCTCACCACCACGGAGAGCATGAGGTCAGCTTTTGGCCTCTACCGGTAGGTATAGCCATACTTCTCACGCCTATCGCAATAACCGCCCAGTTTGCCTGGAAGAACCCGATGTTAGCCCTCATTCTCGGAGGAGTGGCACTCGTCCTTGCCATCATAGGTTTGGCTGGATGGGCTAATGAGTTCTTCACTGTAGGGCACGACGAAGGCTACGGAAACCTCGGTATCTACTTCTTCATAATCTCCGAGATAATCATATTCGGAACGGTCTTCGCAGCTTTCTGGACAGCCAGAGCTCTCCATGCGGACGTGTGGGTGAGTCAGTGGATACCTGAAGCTATGAACTTGAAGATGCCCATAATCCTTACCCTCATACTCTGGGCTTCAAGCTTCACCATATTCAAGGCTGAGCAGGCTATGCACCACGGAGAAAGCGGAAAGTCCGTTGTGTTTCTCCTCGCAACCATGTTCTTCGGGCTTTTATTTGCGGTTCTCCACATAATGGAGTGGAGGCACCTGTGGCACGAAGGTTTTACTCTGAGCTCAAACATGTATGGAACGGGCTTTTACACTCTCACTGGAATACACACCTCTCACGTTATAGTCGGTCTCGTGATGCAGGCTTACGTTCTCGTCTTCACCCTTGCGGGCAAGATAACCCCCGACAAGATGACTATATTCAGGACGACAAGCGCATACTGGCACTTCGTTGATGTCATGTGGCTACTGGTTGCAAGCACCGCCTACGTTGTGGGTGGTCTGAAGATATAAGAAAAGGAGGTGCTCAAGCATGAAGTGGATGTTGGGATTTCTCCTGATCGTAGCTGTTTCCTTTGCAGGAGAAGCGGAATCTCAGGTTCTGGCAAGACCTCATGACCTCTGGGATATCATCTACAAGATATGGCTGATAATATCGGTGGTTATATATGCGGTCGTCGCCATACCCTCTCTCTACTTCATGGTAAAGTACAGGTTCAAGCCCGGAGAGAGGGAGATAGGAGACCAGGAACACGAAGGACACTGGGGGCTTGAGGCACTCTGGACGATAGTTCCTCTGATAATCGTCCTCTACCTTGCAACCCACGGCTTTGCCCTCTTCACCCAGATGAGGAAGCCTCCTGAGAACGCCATGGAGCTGAAAGTGACAGCCTTCGCCTGGGGATGGATGTTCCAGTACCCGAACGGGAAGATGGTTATAGCTCAGGCTATAAAGGACACTGATGATAAGAAGTGCAAGCCCGAAGAGTGTTACGGCATTGATGGGGTGTTCCAGAACTATGTTTACATACCCGCGGGCGTTCCTATAAAGGCTGTCCTGACCTCTCAGGATGTTATTCACTCCTTCTACGTTCAGCCGGCGGGAGTTACCCAGGACATGGTTCCCGGGAGGACCACCTACGCCTGGTTCCAGATAAACAAGCCCGGTGAATACTGGGTCTTCTGCAGGGAGTACTGCGGTCAGTGGCACTCAAGGATGTTTGCAAAGTTAAAGGTCGTTCCCAAAGAGGAGTTTGATAAGTGGCTCAAGGGTGAGGTTGCTGATACAGGTCATGAAGGTGCTGATTTTAAGACTGCTAACATAGAGAACAATAAGGCTCAGGAGGTCGTGAGATGAGAGAAGCCATCCCAGCCCACAAGCCGTGGTTTTCTGCCTCCCTCTGGGAGTGGATATTTACCACGGACCACAAGAAGATAGGGATAATGTACGGTGTCACCTCAACAGTGTTCTTCATAGTTGCGGGTTTAATGGCTCTCGGTATGAGGCTTGAGCTCTTCAACCCGGGGGCTCAGTACATAAAGCCCGAAACCTACAACTGGTTCCTCACCGTCCACGGAGCGGTGATACTCCTCTGGTGGGCGATAGGTGTGTGGGCTTCCTTCGCCAACTTTCTCATTCCCCTCATGATAGGGGCAAGGGACGTTGCCTTCCCGAGGCTGAACGCCCTCGGCTACTGGATGTTCTTCGCTGCAAGCGTGATAGCGTTGCTGACCTTCATACCAGGAAACCATATAATGACGATGTGGACGGGCTACCCACCCCTTGCTTCAACCGAGGGTATAGGCTTTGCAGGAACAACAGCCCTCTTCGTGTTTATATGGCACCTGACGGGCTTTGCCTCAATAGCGGGTGCGGTGAACTTCCTCACAACGGTTATATCAATGAGACAGCCGGGGATAGGCTTCTTCAACATGAACCTCTTTCTCCACGGGATAATGGCTGCCAACGTTATACAGCTCCTCGGTGTTCCCTCCGTTGCGGGTGCGGTGACCATGCTCTTTCTTGATACTTACCTGGGAACCAACTTCTTCAATCCCGATAAGGGAGGAGACCCTGTTCTCTATCAGAACCTCTTCTGGTTCTACTCCCATCCCGCGGTTTATGTGATGGTTCTCCCCGCCTTCGGTGTTATATCCGAAGTAGTTTCCGCCTTTGCAAGAAAGCCTATCTTTGGTTACAAGTCAATGGCTGTAGCCATATGGGCTATAGCTCTGGTTGGCTTTATGGTCTGGACTCATCACATGTTCGTCTCAGGGATACCTGACTGGGTGAAGATACTCATGTCCTACACCACCCTCCTGATAGCGGTCCCGACCGGAATAAAGATATTCAACTGGGTAGCAACACTTTACAAAGCTGCGATACAGTATAGGACCCCCATGCTCTACGCCCTCGGGGCGATACTTATGTTCCTGATAGGTGGTCTGACGGGTATTCCCCTCGGTATTCCCGCCTTTGATATTGCGGTTCATGACTCCTACTTCGTTGTCGGACACTTCCACTACGTTCTCGGAATGGCTGTTACCCTATCCGCTTTTGCGGGCTTCTTCTACTGGTGGCCCAAAGTAACGGGTAAGATGTATCCCGAAGGCTTGGGTAAGCTCTCCTTCTGGGTGATACTGGTGGGTTCAAACCTGCTCTACTTCATTCAGCTCATAATAGGAATATGGGGTATGCCCAGAAGGTACTATGACTACCCGCCCATAGATAGCTGGATAACCATGCACCAGCTCCAGACCTACGGAGCCTTCATCTTAGCTTTTGGTGTTCTCCTTGCGATAATAGCCCTCATAAAGGGAGCGATCAGCGGTGAGAAGGCTCCAGACAACCCATGGATGAGCAACTCCCTTGAGTGGAGGCTTCCTTCACCACCACCGCCTCACAACTTTGATGAACCACCCAAGGTTGAGGAGGACTACTGCCCTCACGGGTACTGCAAATTCTGAATATCAGGGGGACATGCGGTCCCCCCTTTCGTTTAAATATAAAGCCTCCCAAAGTCTCAGGAAGCCAAGACTTTCAGGCTTTTGCTTTGGGGCTTCGGGAATGTAAACGATAGGAAAGAAAGGGGAGGCTTAGCTATTCAGGAGGGATAACCTCAGAAGGCTCTTCACAAGAAGATGGTAACGGCACAGAATAGTGCCTGAAAACAAAAGTTTGTGTTTGGATAAGGAACTTTTTAAGGAGTAAGAAAGCAAGAGAAGGTAAGAAAATGAGACAGCTTACCCTTGAAGAACTGAAGAAAATAGTGAATGAAACAGCTGGAGACTCATGAGCAGTTCATAAAAGACCTTCTGCTTAAAGGAGTCGCAATCCCTTACTTTTCAGGGATGACTTCAACAAGAACTGACAGAGGAAGACTAACTCGCAGGGGGCTTCGCCGTCGCAATCCCTTACTTTTCAGGGATGACTGTAACGTGAATTCACATGGGAGCTAACCTCTGCCTCCTTATCAGAGTCGCAATCCCTCACTTTTTAGGGATGACTGTAACCCTACCGATCAAAAACCCTTTTTATCAACAACTTAGAACTGCGAATTGTTTGCAATTAGAGTTGGTGTCATGATTTTCCAGACATATCAATACATTCCTTCCCGAGTGCTTCTCCCAACGTTTTGCTCAAAATTCACCCTATTCAGTTGTCAAGGAGCCGGCAGGGAATCTCTCCCTGCATATTGAGCTTCAATAAGTTTAGAATCCCTGTCAAAAATAGAATATGATCTTCATCATCTTTACTATTCTGAATGTAATATCAATAACTTACGATAACAAATTTTCAAGTTCTGTAAGTCTTTGAAGTATCATTCTTTTTTAATCAAAGATGAGGTGTCAGGCTTGGAGGTTTCTGAAGGTTCTTATAAATGATGAAGTTCCTCGTAGCCTACGATATCAGGAAGGACGAGGTAAGGGCTAAGGTGTCCAGACTTTTGACGAAGTATGGTTACAGAATTCAGCTGAGCGTCTTTTATCTTCCTGATGTATCCGAATCTGAGCTTGACAGGATATACCTTGATATAAAGAAGCTGATAAACCCCCGAACGGATAGGGTCTTCTTTTACCCAGTGGAGGAGATTGAGGTCTTTGAGGGCTACCCTCTGGAGCCCTGGAACGTTGAGGTGGTCTGATGGAGAGGAGGTTTATCCTTCTTTCTGGTAGAGCGGATGTTAAAAAGGTTGGTGAGAGGTTGAGGTTCATCAACAGCTCCGGAAGCGTGGAAAAACCCATCAGATATATAGAGGCTGTCATAGTTCTGGGCAGTCTTTCCCTCTCCTCCCATGCGGTTAGCTTGCTCCTTTCAAATAGGATCCCTGTCTTCTTTCTTTCAAGGTTCGGCACCTTCAGGGGAATGCTCATGCACGGTTTCC
>JALSTO010000023.1 GCA_026983685.1 Aquificaceae bacterium
AACCTTTACTTTATTGAGATGAACACCCGTATTCAGGTTGAGCACCCCGTCAGCGAGATGGTTACGGGCATAGACATAGTCAAGTGGCAACTGCGCATAGCCGCAGGTGAGAAGCTCAAATACAAGCAGGAAGATATTGAGTTTAAAGGCTTTTCTATAGAGTGCAGGATAAATGCGGAAGACCCCAAGAACAACTTTGCGCCCTCGGTAGGGATGATAGAGCGCTACTATGTGCCGGGAGGATTCGGAATAAGGGTTGAGCACGCAGCGTCAAGGGGCTTTGAAGTAACACCCTACTACGACTCAATGATAGCGAAGCTCATAGTCTGGGCACCGGAGTGGGAGATAGCGGTTGACAGGATGAAGGCAGCGCTTGAGACCTACGAGATAACGGGAGTAAAGACCACCATTCCCCTCCTAATTGAGATAATGAAAGAACCCGACTTCAGGGCGGGCAAGTTCACTACCAAGTATCTTGAGGAGCACCCGCAGGTGTTTGAATACAAGGAGCACAGGGACAAGGAGGACTTTGTTGCCTTCCTTTCCGCTGTAATAGCTTCATATCACGGGCTTTAGCATGAAAAAAGATATGGCAGTGGAAGAGCTTAAAGTATATGTGGAAATGCTAAAAGTCGTCTCCGCCTTTGTGATAGCTGTAGGTGGCGGGACAACAGCGCTGTTGTTGAATATGAAAACGGGCTTGGAGGCTATACTATTTCTACTCGGAGCGCTGGTGGAGTTCGGCTTTATAACAGCCTTTATATCCATAGTATTGCGCATAAGTTATCTTCTGAGGAGGACAAAAGATGAAAGTGGTTGAGCTGTTTAGTGTTGTAGTTGTTATAGCTCTGGCGGTTATGCTCTTTTACGCTGCGTGGAGCATCAAAAATCTTCCCGAGAGTAAATCCCACTAAGGAGGTGTATCTATGGTTGAGGTTATGGAAGAGATAAGGGAGAAGATGAAGGAATACGAGAAGAAAGGTTTTAAGAAGAAGATACACATATCAGACCTTACCCCCAGAGACGGACAGCAGTGTAAACTCGCAACCCGTGTGAGAACCGATGACCTTCTGCCCCTCTGTGAGAAGCTTGACAAGTGTGGATTTTACGCGGTTGAGGTCTGGGGCGGAGCCACCTACGACGTTTGCCTCAGATATCTGAAGGAAGACCCCTGGGAGAGGCTCAGGCGTATAAAGGAGGTCATGCCCAACACAAAGCTCCAGATGCTCTTTAGGGGGCAAAACATAGTCGGTTACAGACCCCGCTCCGACAAGACCGTTAAGAAGTTCGTTGAAAAATGTATAGAGAACGGCATAACAGTCTTCAGAGTCTTTGACTCCCTGAATGACAACAGGAATATAGAGGTGGCTGTGAAAGCTATAAAGGAGTTTGGAGGAGAGGTTCACGCTGAGATAAGCTACACCCGTTCTCCCGTCCACACCTACGAGAGATGGATGGAGTATGCCAAGGAGCTCGCTGACATGGAACCCGACTGGATATCCTTTAAAGACGCGACCGGCATAATGCCTCCCTTTGAGTGTTACCAGATAATAAAGGGCATAAAGGAAGCTACCGACGGTCAGATACCCGTTCTCCTCCATAACCACGACATGAGCGGTATGGCAACTATAAACCACATGATGGCGGTTCTGGCGGGCGTTGATATGCTTGACACAGTCCTCTCTCCCTTAGCCTTCGGTTCTTCCCACCCCGCAACGGAGACCATAGTCGCAGCGCTCCAGGATACACCCTTTGATACGGGTCTTGACCTTGCCAAGATAGCGGAGGCTGCGGAAGAGGCAAAGAAGATAAAGAGGAAGTACAAGAAATACGAGACCGAGTATGCGGGAGTCAACGCTCAGGTTCTCATACACAAGATACCCGGCGGAATGATTTCCAACATGGTCGCCCAGCTGATGGAGGCGAACGCCCTTGATAAGATAGAGGAAGCCCTTGCGGAGGTTCCCAACGTTGAGAAGGACCTCGGATACCCGCCCCTTCTAACCCCTTCTTCCCAGATAGTTGGTGTTCAGGCGGTTCTGAATGTAATAACCGGTGAGAGATACAAGACCATAACCAAAGAGGTCAGGGACTACGTTGAAGGCAAATACGGAAAGCCCCCGGGACCTCTTTCTAAGGAGCTTGTGGAAAAGATACTTGGTCCAGGTAAGGAACCCGACTTCTCCGTAAGACCGGGAGACCTCGCAGACCAGGAGGAATGGGACAAGGCAAGGATAGAAGTTGAAAAGCTCTTAGGAAGGGAACCAAGCGATGAGGAGATACTACTCTACATACTCTTCCCCATGCAAGCTAAGGAGTTCCTCACCCTCAGAGAGAAAGGAGAGCTTCACCCAGAGCCGGTGGAAGAGCTACCCGAGCTTGCGGAGACCGAGGCAGGTAAGGTTGTGGGCGCTGCACCCGTTGAGTTTGAGATAATCTACCACGGAGACAAGTTCAAGGTTAAGGTTGAAGGTGTCTCCTTAGAAGACCAACCCGGTAAACCGAGGAAGTACTACGTAAGGGTTGACGGAAGGCTTGAGGAGATACAGCTCTTTCCCCAGAGGGAAGCCATACCTGCGGGTGGTGGAGCTACCACCACGGCTACAACAGCGGAAGGAGGAATTCCCAAGGCTTCCGAGCCCGGAGACGTAACACCACCCATGCCCGGTAAGGTAGCCAAAATACTCGTTGAGGAAGGTCAGCCCGTTGAAGAGGGTCAAACCGTTGCTATAGTTGAAGCTATGAAGATGGAGAACGAGATACACGCTCCTATGGATGGGATAGTGAAGCAGATATTCGCCAATGTCGGAGACCAGGTTAACCCCGACGAAGCAATTATGAGGATAGTGCCCCACAAGGAGGACAACAGCTACCAGTAAAGCTATATTATGGCTATGATAGAAAAGGCTAAAGGTGTAGTAAGGAAGGTTACCCTTGAGCTTATATACGAAGTGGTTGAGGAGCGAACTGCGGGCATACGTGAAGATATAAGGGGGCTTACCAAGAAGGTAGAAGAGGTCGATAGGAAACGGGAAGAAGACTTCAAACATCTTAGCCAGAAGATAGATACTCAGGTAGGACAGCTTAGGGAAGAGATAGGGCAGTTAAACCATAAGATGGATGCACAGGTCGGACAGCTGAGAGAAGAAATGGGACAACTCAGGAGTGAAATAAGGAAGTTAGATGAAAAGATAGACTTTCATGTTCAGAGGCTTGATGACAAGATAGACAGGTTAAATCAGAGGATGGATACGATTATCCACATGCTCTCTGAGATAATTAGAAAAGGTTGAGAGAGTATCTGATAAAAGACCCCCGGCAGATGGAGGAGCTGGGGGCTTCCCTTTCAAAGGAGCTTAAGGGAAAAGAGATAATCTGTTTAAAAGGTGAGCTGGGGGCGGGAAAGACAACCTTTGTTAGAGGGCTTGCAAAGGGACTTGGAATAAAGGAAGGCTATCAGGTCAGGAGTCCTACCTTTACCTTGGTGAATGAATATCCTACAGAACGGGGAAAGCTCATTCACATAGACCTTTACCGTGTTCCCGACTTTGACTGGTCTGAATTCGTAGGCGAGGGTATTCTCGTGATTGAGTGGTGTGAGGGAGACAGCTGGGACATAAAGATTGAGATAGAGATAGTGGGTGAGCACAGGAAGGTAAAGGTCTTCAGGAAGGTTTGAGCCAGCCCTTGAGCTTCTCTCCTATGCCTTCACTCCTGTTGATACCTTCCTCTCCAAGCTCCCTTGCGAGCTTCTCTACAAGCTTTTTCTGTTTGCCGTTTATGTTCTTGGGAACCTCTATGCGGAAGGTTATTATCAGATTTCCCCTGCCTCCTGGTGTGGGAAAGCCCTTCTGGGGAAGTGTCTTTGTGGAACCGCACTCAGTTCCCGGCTGGACGAACACCTCCTCTTCACCCTCAAGGGTTGGAACCCTCGTTGTCCCTCCAAGAACAGCAAGAGGGTAGCTTATGAGCTTCTCCATATGAAGGTCAGCTCCTACTTTCCTAAAGACAGGGTGCTCCTTTAAGAACACTCTCAAGTAAAGGTCTCCGGGCTTCCCCCCGTTCATGCCGAAGTGCCCCTTCTCAGGGACTTTTAGAACCTCACCTTCGTCGGTTGCGGGAGGAATGTTCACCTTTATCTTTGCATGGGTAGTTACCCTTCCCCTGCCAAAGCAGGTTGGACAGGGATTCTTCACTATGAAGCCCTTGCCCCTACATACAGAGCAGGGTCTGGGGAAGGAGAATATCCCGCTCACCCTCCTCCCCTTCCCTTCACAGGCATGGCACACAACGGTCTCAGCCTTGCCTCTTACACCCTTTCCCTCACAATCGGGGCAGTCTATCCATCTCTCGTACTCTATCTCCTTTTCAGTTCCGAAGGCTGCCTCTTCAAGGGAGAGGTATAGTTTGAGCCTTATGTCCTGACCCCTTTTAGGCTTTTTAGCCTTCTCTCTCTCCCCTTTAACGATGCTCTCTATGAACTCCTGTATGTACTCAAGGAAGTCCCTGAACTTGTTCTCATCACCACTCCTGAGTATTCTGTCGTACTCAGACTTCTTCTCCTCATCCGACAGGACATGGTAAGCTTCGTTTATCTCCTTAAACTTCTCCTCAGCGGAGGGGTCTGGATTCCTGTCGGGATGGTAGAGGCGTGCGAGCCTTCTGTAGGCTTTCTTTATCTCTTCTTTACTTGCGTTCCTATCAATTCCGAGTACCTTGTAGTAGTCCTTTATGGCTGACCTCATCCGTTAATTATAATTCTGTGCATCGCCCTGTGGAGCAGTAAAGGGTCATAAAAGCCCAGATCTTCAAAGAGGGCACCGTCGCCTCCAGTTATGTAAACAGGTAGTTCTTTATTGAACTCTTTAAACCACCGCTCCGCGGTCCTCTTTATAAAGTAAAGGCTCTCAAGATAGGTCCCCCCGAGCAGGCAGTCTTCTGTATTCCTT
>JALSTO010000024.1 GCA_026983685.1 Aquificaceae bacterium
GGTCCATCTTTCCGTTGAGAAATGCCCTCTTGGTAAACTCACCGGGCTGGGCTAAGCGACACCCAGCTTTAAGAAAAAGCTCCAAGGTTTTCCTGAGTATGAGGGGGTTTCCGTGGAGGGATATCTCCACCATGTCCTCACCCGTATAGCTGTTGGGGGCTCTGTAGTAGATGAGAACACCTTCGTCTATGACCTCTCCCTCAGGATCAACGAGGGTTCCGTAGTGGGCGTATCTTGGTTTGATGTCAGACTTGGTCCTGAAGAATCTCCGGGCAAGTTCAAGTACGCCTCTGCCCGTCAGCCTTACAACTCCTATGGCGCTTTCTCCAAAGGGGGTTGCTATCGCTACTATCGGATCTTTCATGTCAGGGGCGTGGTCTAAAATATAATATAGCTCCTCCGAGGGGGTATGGCGGAACTGGCAGACGCAGCGGACTTAAAATCCGCGGGCCGTAAGGCCGTCCGGGTTCGACTCCCGGTACCCCCATGGAAAAATCATGAAAACGGTAAAGGAAGGGAAAGCCCTCATATACATTCCTGAGCTAAGAGAGATCGTATCCTCGGACATGCCCGTCTTTTACAACCCGAAGATGAGGGTGAACAGGGACCTCGCAGTTCTGGGTCTCAGATTCTTGTGTAAGAAGCTTGGGAGGGAACTCAGGGTTGCAGACCCGCTATCAGCGAGCGGTATCAGGTCTGTCAGATTTTTGAAAGAGACCGACTGCGTCGGTAAGGTCTATGCCAACGACATAAGCGAAGAGGCTGTGAGTATAATGGAAGAGAACTTCAGGCTCAACCGCATATCGCCGGAGAGATACGAGGTTCACAGGGAGGAGGCGAACGCCTTTTTAAGGAAGAGCTGGGGCTTTGGCTTTGATTATGTTGATCTTGACCCCTTCGGTAGCCCCGTTCCCTTTGTTGAGTCCGTTGCCCTCAGCATGAAGAGGGGAGGTGTGCTCAGTCTAACAGCAACGGATACCGCACCCCTCTCGGGAACATACCCCAAAACCTGCATGAGGAGGTACGGGGCAAAACCCTTGAGGAATGAGTTCAAGCACGAGGTAGGTGTGAGGATTCTCATAAAGAAGGTGATTGAGCTCGGAGCCCAGAACGATATAGCCATGATCCCCCTCTTCGCTTACTCCCACCTTCACTACTTCAAGCTCTTCTTCATGAAAGAGAGGGGGGCTAAGCTCACCAACTCCCTGATTGAGAAGATAGGATACGTGCTTTACTGCTTCAACTGTCTTAACCGCGAAGCGGTCCTTGACCCTCTCAAGATAAAGGAGCACTGCCCCGTCTGTGGTACAAGGTTCAGCCTTGGGGGACCCATGTGGTTGGGGGAGCTGTGGAACAGGGAGTTCACCGACTTCATCTACAGAGAGTCAATCAACGATGAAAACCTTTCAAAGGAGACTAAGAGGATACTGAGCCTGATAGAGGAGGAGTCCAAGCTACAGACCGTTGGCTTTTACATGATGTCCAAGCTGGCTGAGAAGCTCTCCATACCCCAGCAACCGCCTATAGACAAGGTGGTTGAATTCTACGAAGGTGTTAGGAGCCACTTTGAGGGGGACGGTTTCAGGACGAGGCTCTCCCACAGAGAGGTTCTCCAGAAATCGGAGGAGCTCAAGAGTATAATAAAACAGCGTTTGACAGGAGGGGTGCATGATGAGTCCAGAGGAGATGCTTAAAGACTTCCCACATCAGCTTGAGTGGGAGAAAAGCGACATTGACCTCTCCCTTTACCGGACCATAACCTTCTGCGGTATGGGTGGCTCGGGCATAGTGGGGGATGTTGCCAGGTCCTGGATGGAGCATAGAGGGTGCAAGCTACCGGTGATGACTTACAGGGGATACGGACTTCCCAACTTCGTGAGGGGAGAAGAGGACCTCGTTGTATGTATAAGCTACAGCGGAAACACTGAAGAGACTATAAGCAACTTTCAGGAGGCTCTGGACAGGCAGGCGACCGTTCTCTCCATCAGCTCAGGGGGCAAACTTGAAAGGCTATCAGAAGAGAGCGGTGTACTGCACCTGAAGATACCGACCGGCTACGCACCGAGGTATGCCTTGGGACATATGCTCTCCAAGGTTCTTTCAATCTTGGGGATAGAGAGGGATGAGCTTGAGGATGCGAGGGAGAACCTACGGGAGAACTATGAGGAGATAAAGAAGAAGGGAGAGGAGATAGCCCAGAGGCTTTACGGGTACGTCCCCGTGATCTACGCAACTCCCCTGACGGAGGTGTCCGCCTTCAGGTGGAAGACCCAGATAAACGAGAACTCAAAGACGCAGGCTTACTTTGCTGTGCTTCCGGAGATGCACCACAACGAAGTCGTAGGTCTTGAGAATGGAGAGATAAGGAGCAAATTCTCTTTTGTTGTCATGTTTGACCCAAAGGACCATGACAGGGTGAGGAGAAGGGTTGACCTGACTATAAAAGTCCTGAAGGATCTCGGGATATCTCCCGTCGTTATCGGGGGAGATGGTAACTCCTACCTTGCGAGGCTCCTGTATCTGATACACGTGGGGGACTGGGCGAGCTACTACCTCGCAGGCAAGTACCGCTTTGAACCCCTTCCCGTAAAGACAATTGAATGGATAAAGGAAGAGCTCAGCAAATCCTGATATGTTTTATCATTAATTTCAGGAGGTTTTCTCATGGCTCACAAGTTCAATCCTGAGAATATCCATAAACTTGAAGACCCTTCAAGGCTTGAGCTCTTTGACCCCGAAAAGGTTCTCAAAGAGTTCGGCATAAGGGAAGGTATGACCGTATTGGACGTGGGTACCGGTCCCGGCTTCTACCTTCCTTACTTATCAAAGCTCGTGGGCGAGAAGGGAAAGGTTTACGCGGTTGATGTTCAGGAGGAGATGGTAAGGAGGGCAAAGGAGAAGGTTGAAAGAGAAGGTCTGAAGAACGTTGAGGTAATTAAGTCCGAGGAGAACAGGATACCCCTTCCCGATAGCTCAGTTGACTTTGTCTTCATGGCTTTCACCTTTCACGAGCTTGAAGACCCGAAGAGCTTCGTTCAGGAGCTAAAGCGCGTTGCCAAACCCTTTGCTTACCTTGCGGTGATAGACTGGAAGAAGGAAGAAAGGGATAAAGGACCACCTCCGGAGGAGGTCTTATCTGAGTGGGAGGTAGGGCTCATACTTGATGACAGCGGTGTTAAAGTAGGAAGGGTTGTTGAGATAGGTAAGTACTGCTTCGGAGTTTATGCGGTCTTCCCTCAGGAAGAAGAAGAGAACCCCCTCATGAACGTCCCCTTCAGGATACCTCCCGGTATGGCTTGACACCGAGCAATTCCATCAACTTAAGACAGTTGAAGGGTGCATAGGCATTGTAGTCGTTGTTGAAGTAAGCAAACACCCTTACTGCCGAGCTTCTGCTTATTTTCTCAGCCCAGCTTCTTAGCTCCTCTTCGCTGTAGTTATACCTGTACCAGCCTTCCTTTCCGTGAAAGCGCACATAAACAACCTCCGTAGTCTCCACGAGGTCTTCGGGAAGGTTGGGGGAACTGACAGAGCAAAAAACTACACCGGAATTCCTCAGCTTCCTGTAAACCTCCTCCCTCCACCAGCTCGGGTGCCTGAACTCAACGACGTTCGTGAATTCCGGTCTCAGCTGGGAAAGTATCCTCTCAATGTTCTCCTCCGTGTATCTGTAGGAAGGCGGTAGCTGGAAGAGAATACAGCCGAGCTTTTCCGATAGAGCCTGAGCGACGGTATCGTAAAACTTATCCACAAGCTCCTTTGTTTCCTTGAACTTCTTCATGTGGGTTACTGACCTGTTAGCCTTCACGGAGAATACAAAACTTCTGGGGGTTTCCCTGTAGAGTCTCTTCAGGGAGGAGACTTTGGGAAAGTTGTAGAAGGTTGAGTTTATCTCAACGCTGTTGAAGTGCTCTGCATAGTAGCCCAACCACCTGGCAGGCTTAAAATCCTTGGGGTAGAACTTACCCCTCCAGCCCCAGTAGAAGTAGCCTGAACAGCCTAAGAAGTACTCTCTATCTCCCGCCCGCAATTGCCGGAACTATTGAAAGGACGTCCCCGTCCTTTAGCTCTGTGTTCACCCCCTTCAGGAAGCGAACGTCCTCATCGTTGAGATACAGGTTCACGAACCTCCTAAGATCACCATTCTCGTCAAGGAGCCTCTCTTTAAAACCGGGGTACTGCTCCTCCAGCTTCTCTATAGCCTCCCTTACAGTGCTGGCTTCAACCTCAACCTCACCCTGCCCGTCGGTGAGCCTCCTCAGAGGTGTGGGGACCCTCACAACTACAGCCATCTCAAACCTCCTTAAACCTTTGCCAGAACCTTTTCCTTAAAGTCCTTCAAAGTAGCCTGAATCCTGACCGGCTCCGAGAGGTGTCCGTCAAGAACCTCAAGGGTTTTGTAGCCGTTCCCTGTTATGTAGGCTACCACGAGATCATCGGGGTCAAAGACACCCTTTCTGGCGAGCTTCTTAAGAACAGCTATGGTCGTTCCTCCCGCAGTCTCCGTGAATATACCCTCAGTCTGGGCGAGGAGCTTCATAGCCTCTATTATCTCCTCATCTGTTGCGGTCTCCCAGTCTCCTCCGCTCTCCTTCGTCGTCTGCAGGGCGTATATTCCGTCCGCAGGGTTTCCTATAGCTATTGACTTGGCTATGGTGTTGGGCTTGACTGGCTTGACGAAGTCCCTGCCTTCCTTCCAAGCCTGAGCTATCGGAGAACACCCTTCAGCCTGAGCCCCGTACATCCTCGTTCCCACATTATCTATGAGACCGACCTTCTCCATCTCCTTGAGCCCCTTCCATATCTTGGTGTATAAGGAGCCGGAGGCTGCAGGAGCGACCACCGCATCTGGAGCTCTCCAGCCAAGCTGTTCAACAACCTCAAAAGCCAAGGTCTTGGAACCCTCCGCATAGTACGGTCTTATGTTTATATTCAC
>JALSTO010000025.1 GCA_026983685.1 Aquificaceae bacterium
TTTTGAGGATGTGTTCCCCAAACCCCTTAAGGAAGCCCTTGAGGGAATTGTCAAGATACCAACCTACGGCGAAAGGGGTGCGGTGCGACTTCTTTACAACCTCCTCAAGCTACCGAAGGAGGAGAGGACCGAGCTTGTTCTGAAACTAAAAGAGGTAGCAGAAATTATAAGACCCTGCAGGGAATGTTACCTCCTCACGGACGGGGAGATCTGTGCCATATGCTCCGACCCCAAGAGGAACAAGAGGTTCATATGTGTGGTTGAGGAGTCTCAGGATGCTTACTCAATAGAAAAGCTTGAGAGATACAGGGGTGTTTACCACGTGCTTCAGGGAAGGATAGCTCCCCTTGAAGGTATCTCTCCCCAGGACCTGACCATTGACTCCCTCTTAGAGAGGATTGGGAAAAACAGGGCGAGGGAGGTGATAATAGCTACAAACCCGAATGCGGAGGGAGAAGCGACCGCCAACTACCTTATAAAGTTGATAAAGGACAGATTCCCCTCGGTCAAAGTATCGCGCATATCCTACGGGCTTCAGTTCGGTTCTCTCCTTGAGTTCGCGGATGAACTCTCCCTTGAAAAGTCCCTTGAGAACAGGAAGTAAAGGTAGTCCTCATCTACGAAGGATACGAGCTGGGGAATCTCTCCCAGCAGGAAGTTAACCCTTTCGGGTATTCCGGACCCTTCCCAAACGTGCCCGGAACCCACTATAACGACAAGCTTTTCCTCTGGATGGAATAGAGCTACCTTGGCTATCCTGAAAGCCATGCCCATATCCCAGGCGAGCTGAATATCAAAGAAATGCTTTTCATCCTTAATTTTGTGCTTTCCCATAGCCTTTCTCAGGAACTCCCTGTGTTTTCTCCTGAAGGGCATAAGCTTCTTCGGAAGGTAGTGGCTCTTTACCTCCTCAATGCCTCTCTCCCTTATCTCTCTGAGGAGCTCTGAGGGTATGTTCAGAGCAAAGAGCCTTATCCCCTTTTCCTTCGCAAACCTCCATAGGGGTGCGTAGAGCTCCTTATCAAAACGCCACCTTCTGTAGTACTCCGTCCTCTTCAGCATCTCCTCCTCATCTATCTCACCATCTATGTACTCATCAAGGGCGTCCTGAAACTGTTGCTGGAAAGCTTCCATAAGGATGATGAGACTGTAACCTTTAGAGTGGAGGTCCTTCATCACCCTCAGCTGAAACTCATGGATGTCCTTTCTGTCATGGGTCTCCCCAAGATATATTACCCTTGCCCTTTCCGCAAGGCTCAGGAATCTCTCATAAGAGCTCCCCTCCCAGAAAGAAAACTCGGAGGCAAAGGAGAGGAAAGGAAGGAGCAAGAAAAGTAACCGCATCTGATTTAGTATTATTACCCATGAGAGCCATCCTCATCACTGGAACGGATACAGGTGTTGGGAAGACCTTTATAACCTACAACTTAGCCCGCTCCCTGAAGGAAAGGGGAGTGAAGGTGGGATGTTTTAAACCTGTGGAGACCTATGTGATGAATGTTCCCGAGGACGGAAGACTTCTGGCTACCGCAACAGGTCAGGAGATAGAGGAGGTGGTACCCTTCACTTACAGGCTTCCCCTCTCCCCGCGGGCTGGTGAGATTGAAGAGGGGAAGGAAGTTTCTCTGAGAGAATTAGAAGGACACTTCAGGAGGTTGACGAATAAGTACGAGCTCCTGCTCGTGGAGGGAGCAGGTGGCATAGCTGTTCCAATAAAGGAGAGATACACCTACGGAGACCTTGCAAGGGACTGGAGGCTTGAGGTCGTCATAGTTGGAAGGGCTGGTCTCGGAACGATAAACCATACCTATCTTTCTTGGTTTTACACTAAGGCTCTCGGACTCAAGCTGAGGGGGATAGTTCTCAACCGCTTCACTGGAGAGGACATATCCGAGAGGACAAACCCCCAGATAATTTATGAAATGACGGGAATGAAGCCTCTGTGTATAAGGGAGAGTAATTCCTTAGAACTTCCCGAAAGGGATAGAGTTGCACTACTTGAGCTTGTCGGGCTTTAGACCGTAGTAAAAGGCTACCTGCTCAACGAGAGTCCTGAAGTAGGGAGCGCTCACCTCACCTCCGTAGAGCTTCCTCCCCTTAGGTTCATCAACAACTATGACCGCAACGAACCTCGGGTCCTTTGCAGGAAAAAAGCCGGCAAAGTAAGTTACGACCTTATCCCTTGAGTACTTGCCCTCCTTCAGGTCAAACTTCTGGGAAGTCCCGGTCTTTCCAGCAATGGTGAAGTACCTTGACCTTGCCTTCTTCCCCGTTCCTCTTTCAACAACACGCGTAAGCGTCCTTCTGAGCCACTTAAGGGTCCTTTCGGAGAATACCCTCTTCCTCCAGACCTCCGTTTTGGCTCTGTAGATGACCTTACCTTCAGAAGAGACAACCTTCTCAACTATCTTGGGCTTGAGAACCTCTCCAGTAGCAAGGGCTCCGAAGGCAACCGCTATGTTGAGGGTGTTCAGGGCTATACCCTGACCTATGGAAGAGTAGAGTATGTTTGCAGGGTAGTCGTAATCCGGTAGCTGGGGATTAGCTTCGCCCGGGAATATGCCGAAACGCCTGTGCAGATGAAAGGTCCTGAGAAGCTCCAAGACATCTTCTTTGCTGAGGTAGGAGGCAACCTTTATCGTCCCTATGTTTGAGGAGTGGACGAGGATCTCTTCAAGGTTCAGAGTCCCGAGGGGCTTCGGGTCTCTAACGTATCTGTCATAGACCTTAACCCTTCCTCTACCTGTGTTCACTCTGAAGCTTTGCTTCACATAACCCTTTTCAAGAGCCCATCCTATGAAGAAGGGCTTCATTATTGAACCAGGCTCAAAGACGTCCGTAACCGCGAAGTTTCTCCTCTTTTCCGCGGGATACCTGCTGAAGTTGTTGGGGTCAAAGTAGGGATGGGTCGCAAGCCCGAGCACGCTTCCGTCGGTGAGGTCAAGAAGGAGTATAGATACCTTCTTCGGGCGCCACCTCTTTACTATCTCGTCCCTTATCTTTTCAAGTATGTGCTGAACGCCGAGGTCTATTGTAAGGAGGACATCCTCCTCATCGCCGAGCATACCCTGTAGAGGGTGAAGGTATATCTTGCCGAGTCCCCCATTCATATATATGAGAGCCTTGGTGTAGCCCCCCTTCAGGTAGCGGTTGAGCATGTATTCCATACCCTCAAGCCCTGTCCCGTCAACTCCTACGAAGCCTATGGTGTTGGAGGCTGTAGAGCGGTTAGGATAGAAGCGTCTGTACTCTTCCTGAATACCGAGGTAGGAGGTGTTTTCCGTTTTGAGTATAAGCTCCCTGATCTTGCCCTTGAGCTCCCTGTCTATGCCCGAGAGTATCTTGATGGGTCTGTTACTTCCAGTAGCTATCCTCTTCTCTATACGGGAGGCGGGAACACCCGTCAATCTTGAGAGCTCCCTTACAAGTTTCTTCCTGTTCCTGAGCCTGCTCGTGTCGGGATGAGCATAGAGGGATATGGTAGGTACGCTGAGGGCGAGATCTTTGCCATTTCTGTCCTCTATGCTCCCTCTGTAAAGGGGAACGCGAACCGCAACTACCCTGTCAAACTCTCTCTCTATCCTCTCCGCAACCTCGCTCTCCTTAGTTACCTGTAGGTTCAGTATCCAGAGGAGAGAGATAAAGAGCAGAAGGACAGAGAAAAAAAATATGGTCAGGCTCTTTGTTCTGAACTTCCTGTTAAAAGCCCAACCCTGCTCCAGTCCCACCTCTTATTACTGGTACCTGAAGACACTCGGGTTCAGAACGTCAGGGTAAGCCTTCTCCATATCGTAGTCAAAGAGCTGTTTCCTTATCTTCTTGAGGTCGCTTCTGTTGGGCTTGAAGGGGTAGCTCTTTATATCGGAAACAGAGCTGTCACCGAAGGGTCTGTTGCAGGCAACCTCGGTGGTCTTACCCCTACAACCTGCGGTCATGAAGGGCTTTCCGCTCCAGAATATCTCCTCAAAGACCTCCTCAGATACGCCCCAGTCAACAACCTGCCCCTTTTCGTTGAACTCCATGTAGTCGTACCTTGAGAGGTCGTTGTCTATAAGGTACCTCGCCATCTGAACCCTTCTGTACTGAGGTGCGGGGCAGGGCTTTTCCTTCTCCATAAGGGAGCCTTCCTCGGGCCAGAAGGAGAACAGATGCGTCCTCGCCCCCAGATCCTTGACCTTCTGAATGGTCTCTATCATCTCCTGTTCGGTTTCACCGAGACCGACTATCAGATGACAGCCCGCATATCCATCTCCCATGACCTCAGCGCACCACTCAAGGACCTTCCAGTAGGTATCCCATCTGTGGGGGCTGTTCATGGGTCTGCCCCTGAGCTTGTCAAATATCTCGGGAGTTGCAGCGTCAAGGGCAACCGTCAGTGTATCCGCGCCGAGCTTCTTGTAGTCCTCTATGTCCTCGTAGGTCTGTCCAGTTGCGTTCATCAGTATTGAGACAAAGAGCTGGTCTCCAAGCTCCTCAACGACTCTTTTCAACACGTACTTAGTATCCCTTATGGACCTCGGGTGGGTTATCTGGGATATGCAGAGACGCTCCGCGTGCCCGACAGCCTTGGTCCTCTCTATTATGTCCTCCAGCTTGACGGTAGGCCACTCAACCCTGATAAAGTTCTTCTTTGAATACTCCATATCCCTCGCTTTCTGAAGTCCGCAGTAAGCACAGGTGGCATGACAGCCGGAGGGATAGGTAAGGAGCGTATTTATACAGCTGAGCTTTGTGTTCCTGTAAAACTGACCCGGGATCAGTCCGAGGGTCATAGCGGCAGCCCAGCTTATCTGAAGGTATTCAGGACTTTCCTTCTGCTGTGTGAGGTCCTCAAGGACAACTCTATTCATATCCTATACCTCCCTTACTGGTAGAGTTCCAAGTAATTATACACCTTCAGAAGCTCAGAAACAGGCT
>JALSTO010000026.1 GCA_026983685.1 Aquificaceae bacterium
TGCGAACAGGTACCTCTCCGAGGTTCTGTACAGGGGCGGAATGTCCCTCCTTCCCCTTATGGTTGCACTACCTCTTGTATCAACCCTCTTCAGGAGAAGGAATCTTAGGTACGGGATGGCTTCCTTTCTTATCCATTTAAGTACATCGTGGGTAGTCGCTGTAAGTCCAAAGCTTTTAATAGATAAAGCTAACCTTCCTCCCGCCTATGCCTCCGTCGGATACTCCCTCTATCTGTTCTATCTGCTAAAAAGAGTACACGATCTTAGCAAAGGATTCAGGGTCTAAGCTGGCTCCTCCAACGAGAAAGCCTTCTATCTCGGGATGCTTCATGAACTCACCGGCGTTAGTCGGTTTTACGCTACCACCGTAAAGTATCCTTGTCTTCCCTTCACCCTTCGGGTTCATCTCTCTGAGTAGCTCCTTTATGAACCTGTGGACCGCTACAGCGTCCTCGGGTGTTGCGGGAACGCCAGTCCCTATAGCCCATACCGGCTCGTAAGCTATGTCTATCCTATCGCTCATGTCTTCTATTCCCGATAGGGCAAGCCTCACCTGGGTCTCAACAACCTTAAAGGTCATTCCCGCTTCTCTGTCTTCATGCTTCTCTCCCACACATAGTATGGGTCTGAGCCCTTCTTCTAAACAGGCTATTAGCTTCTTATTTATCATCTCGTCGTCCTCACCGAAGATGTGTCTCCTTTCGGAGTGCCCTATTATCACGTACTCACAGCCTATCTCCCTGAGCATGGGAGGTGATATCTCACCGGTGAAGGCTCCGCTCTTTTCGTAGTAGCAGTTCTGGGCACCGAGCTTTACACCGCTACCTTCAAGCATCTGGTGGGCAACGTAGAGGGATGTGAAGGGGGGGCACAGGAGTATCTCTCTGCTCTCGGGGTGTTCCACAAACTTGAGGAAGCTCCTTATGTAATCCTGAGTTTGGGATACGGTCTTGTTCATCTTCCAGTTGGCAGCTATGAGCCTCATGCTAAGGATTTTACTAAATTATCCTTATGGAGGTGAGCCATGGAGGTAAAGGAGAGGACGAGGGTGCCTGAAGTCTTTATTCCTCCTGAGCTCTCTGAGAGAGCTTTATCTGAGGGGAAGGTGCTCATACTCTACCCGACACTCAAGTTCAGCTGTTTCATAGCAAAGAGGTTCAGGGCTGAGCTTGGAAGCCCTCCCGAAGAGGGACTTCACCTTAAGGTTGGAGACCTTGATGTTTACGTAGTCTTCAGGGCTGTAGGGAGCAGGTTCTGCGGGGGAGAGAAGGGCTTTGAGGATTTTGACTTTCCCCTAAGAGAGCCGGAGAGGTTCATACCCAAGTGGATAAAGGTCAACCCTGACCTCAGCGGAGAATTCGGCTACCTATGACCTTCCGGGTCTGAAGGACCTGACCTTGTCCTCGTGGGTATCTATGTAGGCACCACCTATGAGGTCTATGCAGTAGGGTATGGCGGGGAACACCGCATCAAGGCAGAGCCTTATTGACTGAGGCTTACCGGGAAGGTTCACGATAAGGCAGTTCTTCCTTATGCCTGCGGTCTGGCGCGAGAGTATGGCGGTGGGCACCTGCTTCAGAGAAACCTGCCTCATCAACTCTCCGAAGCCGGGGAGAAGCTTCTCGCAGACCGCTTCGGTAGCTTCGGGCGTTACGTCCCTCGGTGCAGGACCAGTACCGCCTGTCGTCAGTATCAGGCTACACCCGAGCTCGTCAGCCATCTCCTTGAGAGTTTCCTCTATTAGCTCCCTTTCGTCAGGCACAACCCTGTACTCAACCTTGAAGGGTGTCTTTATAACTTCTTTAAGGTAATCAATTATAGCCTTACCGCTTATGTCCTCATACTCACCCCTGCTCGCTCTATCAGATATGGTCAGGACTCCTATCACCGCCTCCATAAGGGATATTTTATTCCTTACGCAGGCAGGCGTCCTTTAAAATATCCTCGTATGAGGATAATCCTTTTCTCTGGGAAAGGCGGTGTTGGTAAGACCACTATATCCGCGGCAACAGGCTACAGGCTCTCTCAGCTGGGCTACAGGACCATAGTTGTATCCCTTGACCCCGCTCACTCACTCGCGGACGCCTTTGATATCCCGGAGAGCGAGAGATTTTCTGCCAAGGGGCTCCCGATAGAGATAAACGATAAGCTCTCCATTCAGGAGATAGATATACAGGAGGAGATAGACAGGTACTGGGGGGACGTTTACAGATTTCTTGAGCTCCTTTTCAACACCACGGGGCTTGATGAGGTCCTGGCTGAGGAGCTCGCCATACTGCCGGGGATGGAGGAGGTCACGAGCCTCCTTTACGTCAACAAGTATTACAGGGAGAAAGAGTATGACGTCCTGATCCTTGACCTACCACCTACTGGAGAGTCCCTCAGGTTTGTCTCAATGCCGACCGTCTTGAAGTGGTATATGAAGAAGATATTCAAAACCGAGAGGCTCGTTATGAAGGTTGCCCGCCCTGTGGTGAGCAGGCTCTCAGATGTTCCCCTGCCCGATGAATCCTACTTCAAGGCTCTTGAGAACTTCTACGAGAAGCTGAAGGGGGTTGATGAGATACTTATAGACCCTGACGTCACCTCCGTGAGGCTCGTTGCCAACCCTGAGAAGATGGTTCTCAAGGAGAGTCAGAGGGCTTTCATGTACTTCAACCTGTTTGGCGTTAACGTGGATGGGGTTATAGTTAACAAGGTCATACCCCCCGATGCGGGAGACTGCTCCTATCTGAGGAGCTGGATAGAGATACAGAAGAGGTACCTTGAAGAGATAGAGGGCTTCTTCTCCCCTGTTCCCGTTTTCAGGGTTCCTCTCCTTGAGGAGGAGGTCTGCGGTCTTGAGAGACTTGAGATTATGTCCGACATAATCTACAGGGACAGAGACCCTTCAGAGGTCTTCTTCAGGGAAAAGCCCTACGAGATTGTTCATGAAGAGGGTGAGTACAGGATTAAGCTAAGAGCTCCCTTTGTTAAGAAGGAGAACCTTTCCCTTCTGAAAGGGGAGGATGAAATAGTGGTGAGGGTCGGGAACTTCAAGAGTCACATACTTCTTCCGAGAAAGCTGAGGGACCTTGAACCGGTGGGAGCGAAGGTAGAGAACGGCTACATAATTGTCAGGCTCGCCCAGTCTCCCACTCCCTGATAGCCCTTCCTATGTCTGTTCTTGCAATTATTCCGACTATCCTTCTGCTCCCCTTCTTATCAACCACAGGGAGTCTCCCTATACCTCTGCTCCACATTATCCTGAGAGCCTGAGCCAAGCTGGTCTCTGGTGTCACCGCTATGGGTTCAGGAGTCATGATCTCGTAAATCCTCTTTTCCTTCCTTTCTTCCTCGCTCAGTACGAGCACGTCGCTCTTGGTGACTATCCCGACGAGCCTCCCGCCGTTGACCACAGGGATACCGCCTATCAGCTTCTCGCTCATTATCCTGTAAGCCTCTTCAACTGTGCTGTGGGGAAGGATCGTTATAGGCTCCCTCATGTAGTCTCTAACTTTTAGTTTCTCAAGAATATATATGCCCCAGTCTTCAACGTGAGCCGGAGAATCAAGACGGGTCTCCACCTGACTGGGGAAGATGCTCTCCTTACCGCTCAGGAAGTAGCTGGTAAAAACAGCTATCATGGCTGGGACAAGTAGCTCATAGCCACCCGTCATCTCCGCTATTAGTATGAGGGTGGACAGGGGTGCCTTGGCTGCACCTGCAAAGAGGGCTACCATACCGACAACTGTGAAGGAGGTTATGTTGAGGGATAGGTTATAGGCTTCGTTCAGCACCATTCCGTACGTTGCTCCCGCAAGTCCTCCCATCATGACCGATGGACCAAAGACACCTCCCGAACCACCAGAACCGAGGGTGAAGGATACACCGAGACCAACAGCCACCAGACCGAGTATAGTGGTCTGAGGGTCCCTTAGTTTGCCATCCATTATGAGCTGGAGCCAGCCGTATCCGTTTCCTATGGCGAGGGGAACAAGGGCACCTATGGAGCCAGCTACGAATCCTCCGAGAGCAGGCTTTACGTAGGGTGGAAGATTCGCTCTCTCAAAGCTCCTCTGAACCGTGAAAAAGAGCAGTACAAAGACTCTGACTATAAGGGCGCACGCAATCCCGAGACCAGCGTAGGCAAGCAGATCGGTAGGTGTGAGGGCTGAGAAAGGGGGGACATCAACGGAGAATATCGGCTGGAAGCCAAAGAATAGACCGAAAACCGAATAGGAGGTTATTGAGGCGATAAAGCCAGGGATCATAGCCTCTATCTCAAAGTCTCTCTTGAAGAAAACCTCAGCGCTTATAAGGGCACCAGCGAGGGGAGCCTTGAATATAGCGGCTATGCCAGCACCCAAACCCACCGCTAAGGCGGTCCTTCTCTCTCTCTCATTCAGCCTGAAGATGTCGGCCACGCTTGAGCCAACTCCTGCTCCTATAAGGGCTATCGGACCCTCCCTTCCCGAGGTCCCTCCCGTACCTATCGTTATGGCTGAAGTTATCAGCTTCACGACCGAGGATCTTACCGAGAGCTTCTCCTTGTTGTGGTAAGCCTTTATAGCCGCATCAGTTCCGACTCCTGCGGATTCGGGAGCAAGGAAGTAGGCAAGCAGACCCGACAAAAGCCCCCCAAAAGCCACCGTGATAGGAAGGAGGAAGGGTCTTAAAGGGTGGGGGGTGAAGTTTTCTCTGACCCCTTCCCCCGCAGGGAGGGGCTGGAGGTAGCCCACGAGCTGTTCAAGGACAAGATGATTTATGAACTCCAAGGTGTATATGAAAGCGACCGCAAAGAGTCCCGTTAAAATCCCTATGCTCAGAGGTAGGACAATATACCTGCGAAGCACTTTATGTGAACCTCTCCGCC
>JALSTO010000027.1 GCA_026983685.1 Aquificaceae bacterium
TTCTTCCTATAAAAGGAGAGCCCTTTTAGGTAGCTTCTGAGCTTTTCAACATACATGTCAAAGGTGAAGAGGTCGTTCTCAAAGACAAACTCCCTCAGGCTCAGCCTCTTAACCCTCAGGAAGTCCCTCTCCTCTTCAGAAAGAGATCTCTCCTTCAAGGAGAGGTAGTAGATGCCTATCGCTGGTAGCTCACCGAAGACATTCTCTACGTTCAGCCAGCCAAGCTGGAGGAGCTTATCCCTGTAGTTTCCCAGCCTGTTCCCATAAACTTCTATGAAGTCATCGTAGTACCAGAGTGAGGAGAAGAGTAACTGAGCGTGCTTCCTGTAGAAGAGACCTCCATCTCTCGTGAGCCTCTCTATATTGGCGTAGGCTTCCCTGTAGTTCTTGGTTTCCAGGTTTATCCTTGCTAAGTAGTAGTTAGCCTTGTCTCCATAGATCTTAAGGGTATCCTTCCTAAGGGCTAACTCAAGGTAAAGCAGTGCCCTTCTCCAGTCACCGAGCTTGTAGTAGGAGACACCCAGACGAAAGAGCAGGTGGGGATCTTCTCTGAGGTAGGTGTTTGTGTTTATAGCGTGGGACATGTACTGGGCGGATAAATCGTACTTACCGAGGTTGAAGTTGTAGAAACCCATAGTCATATAGTAGAGGTCAAGGTAGTCTTCAGGCACGCCCTCCTTGCCCAGCCTGCTCAAGTACTGGTATCCTTCTATGCTCCCGCCGAGCGCGGAAGCGTAGCCGTACTTTATCATGTATTCGGTCTTCTCAGTCTCCCCGTACAGGTTGGCGTATATGTTCTTAGCTTTCTCGTACCACTGGAGCAGGAGGTAGGAGTCCGCGACGAACTCCCTCTGGGTATGAAGGAACCTCGGCACCTTGTAGTGGAAGGGGTACTGGTTCAGGTATCCTATGGCTGCGAGAACCCCCTTTTTGCTTCCATAGGCATAGGAGTAAAGGGCGTAGCTCTTGCCCAAGTAAAGGTATGAGAGTTCGCCGTAGTAGGACTTGGGATTTACACCGTAAGCCCGTGAGAAGAAGATGAGGGCATCAAGGTAGTTGAGAACCTTAAGGCTCTCTATGCCCTTTTCAAAATACTTCTTGGCTAACTCGGGGTCCTTGCTCTGCTCCGCGTTAAAGGAGTAGCTTGATATCAGAACTATCAGAAAGGCTATCAGAAGCTTTCTCGCCAGCTCCATCCCTCTCTCTTATATTAAACCTTTCCTTTTCCTTATGCCTCTGGGAGCGGGAGATAAGTTCAACTCCGTTTATCCTCAAGCCTTCAAGGCTCAGCCCGAGGGACTCCAAGCTTCTGCTTAACCTTTGGACATCAAGATACCCTATCTGCCTCTGGATGTCTTCCCTGAGCTTTATCTCAACGTTAAGGTTCTCGCTCTGGAATCTGAACCTCAGGTGGGTGTCCTCAAACCTAACGTTCACACTCCTCACCTCTCCCCTGTTCTGAAGGGGAATATCCCTCCTGAGCGTGTGGTGAACCTCCTCCTTCACCTCTTCCTTAGGCTCGCCTACAGACTGGGAGAAAATCCCCTGTCGCTCCTGGTGGGTATCTCTTCTCTCAAGGGAATGTTTCACCTCCCCTGTTGTCTCCCTCTTGGGGTGTAGAGTCTCTTTGGAGTGTTCCTGTATCAGCTTTCCATCGCTTCTAAGATTCCTATCCTTCTTATAAACCTCCATCTCAAGCTGTCTGTCCGGGCTCCTTTCCTCCACCTTAGGGACTTTACCTTTGTTAGGGACTTTCTTTTCGCTTTCTATCTGAACCACATCCTTTTGTATCTTCTCTCCTAAGAGTAGCCCCTGAGGCTGTTCTGGACTTTCCCTGGTGAAGTTATGCGGGTTAGAGTTACTGCCTTCGTATTCAGTTTCGTGGGAGCTGTAGTGGTTAACATCTTTCAGGTGTCCTGATACCCGAGCACCTGTACCGTTATTGGATGAACTCGCTCCTTCAAGCTTAGGGCTCGTTTCTGCTCTCCTTGCCTTTCTACTGATATCCGCGATGTGCAAAGGTCCTTCTACTTTCAAATACGCTCTTGATCGCTCATCTCCGTTCACAGCGGGAATTATATCGTTCCCGATCACACCCTCCAGTATATTTTCTCCCGAGAGTGTACCTTGGGACTGTCCCGGACTACCCTTGTTGGAATTGAGCAGGTAAGTGTTAGTACCTTTGGGTTTAGTCTCGTGAGAGCTATTGTAGTTAATATAGTGACCCAATACTTGCACATCGGTGCCTTTATTGGGCAAGCCATTCTCCTGCAGAGGCTTATATCCTTTTTCGTCTTGAGTAAAGCCCTTATTTAAAGTTTCCACTTTTCTGAAGCTCTTTGGGGTAGAGCTCTCTTCAATTGGTGTGCTGTCATGTTCTACCCGAATGTATGTTCCCTGGGTTAGACCAGGGCTTTGCTCTTTCCCCTGAACAGGTGTTGGGATTTCTTCCTCTGAAGCCCCTTTATCCTCAATATTCTGCTTCTCCTCTATTGAATACCCCTTTTGTGCAAGAACGCTACCGAGCGCAGGTACGGTAGCCAGTATCTGCATGAGCTCAGCCTTGGGCTTCCCTGTGCCTTCCTTTCCGACTCCTGCGGGCTTATCCTCAGCTTCAGCTTCGGAACCGGCCATAAGGTTGAGGATATCTTCAAAAGAGAGATCAAGCTCCTCTGCCTTCAGCTTGCTGGAGACTATCAAGGGAAGGATATCGCCCGCCTCAATTCCCCTCAGCATACCTCTACTTATAAATCGGTTGCTTCTATGAATGTTATAATTTTCTGCCTGTGAGCCATGAGTGTAGTAGTCCAAAAGTTTGGAGGAACTTCCGTAGGGAGCCTTGAAAGGATAGAGAACGCTGCGAGGCGTGTTCTGTCTGCCTTACAGGAAGGTAAAAAGGTTGTAGTGGTCTCCTCCGCCATGGCAGGGGATACGGACGGTCTGATTTCAATGGCTAAGGAGATAACGGAGTTTCCCAACGAGAGGGAGATGGACATGCTCCTCGCCACAGGTGAGCAGAAGGCTATAGCCCTCTTTGCCATGACTCTCAGGAAGCTCGGCTACCCAGCGGTGAGTCTCTGCGGTTGGCAGGTTCCCATAATCACCGACGAGGTCCACACTAAAGCCCGCATACGCAAGATAGGAACCCAAAGGCTCAGGAATCTCATAAATGAGGGCTCCATACCGGTTGTTGCAGGCTTTCAGGGGATAACGGAAGACTGGGAGATAACCACCTTGGGAAGGGGAGGCTCGGATACGACAGCTGTTGCCCTCGCCGCAGCTCTCGGAGCGGACTGTGAGATATACACCGATGTTACAGGAGTTTTTACTGCAGACCCGAGGCTTGTACCCAACGCCAGAAAGATACCCTTCATCTCCTACGAGGAGATGCTTGAGCTTGCCTCCCTTGGGGCTAAGGTTATGCAGATAAGGAGCGTTGAGTTTGCAGCTAAGTACAGGGTTAGAATACACGTCAGGAGCTCCTTTGCCCAGGAAGAGGGCACTTGGATAGTTCCGGAGGATGAGATCATGGAGAAGGTTGCTGTAAGAGGAATAACAGTTGACACAAACGAGTCCCGCATAACCGTGGTCAGGGTTCCCGACAAGCCGGGGATAGCTGCAAAGCTCTTTAAGGCTCTGGGAGAAGCTCACATAGTGGTTGATATGATAGTTCAGAACGTCTCCCACGAAGGATACACGGACATGTCCTTTACGGTCAGCAAAGGGGACGCTCCGAAGGCTGAGGAGATAGTCAAGAAGGTTGCCTCCGAGATAGGTGCCAAGGAGGTGGTCAGGGATGATAGAGTGGCTAAGGTTTCTATAGTTGGACTCGGGATGAGAAGCTCTTACGGGACCGCAGCTAAGATGTTTGAAGTCCTCTCAAAGAACGGGATAAACATTATGGCTATATCCACCTCCGAGATAAAGATATCCTGCCTCATAGACCAGAAGTATGCGGAGCTTGCAGTAAGGGCACTCCACGAAGCCTTCATTGAAGAGAGCGAGGAAATAAAGGTTGAGAATGAAGGTGGATAGGAAAAGGGTTCTCCAACTCCTTTCCCAGCTCCAGAACCTCAGAATTCTCGTGGTCGGCGATGTGATACTGGACAGGTATCTCCACGGAAAGGTTGAGAGAATATCCCCGGAGGCACCAGTCCCCGTAGTTGAGGTAGAAAGGGAAGAGCTCAGGCTCGGCGGTGCGGCCAATGTCGCTGCAAATCTCGTGTCCCTTGGGGTGAAAGCCTCTCTTACAGGTGTGGTTGGTAAGGACAGGTCTGGGGAGCAGATAAGAGAGCTTCTGAAGGATAAAGGTGTGAAGAACCTCCTCGTGGAGGAGGAGGGCAGACCAACTACGGAGAAGACGAGGATAGTTTCCATGTCCCAGCAACTCCTCAGGGTTGACAGAGAAGACAGGGGAAAGGTGGGCGGTCAGTCTCTCAAACTGATAAGGGAGATAATATCCTCAGGGGAGTATGACGGGATAATAGTGTCAGATTATGCCAAGGGCGTGATAACTCACAGGGTAATGGAAACGATAAGGGACAGGGAGCTCTTCTACGCCATAGACCCGAGACCCACGAACAAGAGCCTCTATGTAGGGGCGAGCCTCATGACACCCAACGAGAGGGAGCTCAGGGCTATGACCGATCCCCTCTCGGAGGACAGTGTAGATACCCTCGGGAAGGTCCTCAAGAAGGAGCTTGAGCTTGAGACCCTCATCGTGACGAGGGGACCCAGAGGCATGACCCTATTTGGAGATGAGGTTGTAAACTTTCCGGCGAGGGCGAGGGAGGTTTACGATGTTA
>JALSTO010000028.1 GCA_026983685.1 Aquificaceae bacterium
TAGAGGTAATACTCCTTTCCCCTGATTACACCAATTGCTCCGGGCTGGCTGTCGGAGGCATAGACCTTTTTAAGGATATCAAGGGTTGAGTCCTCCTCCCAGCTTACCCTCCTTCTCCCTTTCTCAATCTTGTTCCAGATGAACCTCTCCCCCTGAGGCTCCTTTCTTATCTTATCTTTCTCTATCATCTCCACAGCCTCAAGAACGCACTCAACAGCGCCCTCAGTGACTTCGTTTCTGTAAAGGCTTGACTTTCTCGCAAACCTCATGGGGAAGGTTCTGTAAGCCCATACATCCCCCGCATCGTACTCCTCGGAAGCCTCCAAGAGGGTAACACCCCATTCCTTCACACCGTTCAAGATAGCCCAGTCAAGGGCGTTCGGTCCCCTGTCTCCCGGAGGTCCGGGGTGGACTATGAGCGTCCTGTACTTTTTCCAAACTTCCGGGGGTATCTTTCTCCTTAGAAAGGGTGCCACTATCAGGTCCGGTCTGTAGAGCTCGGACGCTTCTACGGTAAGCTCCGGATGGACATCAAGCTCAACGGAGACTTCGTGTCCCCTCTCGGTCAGCTCACAGTAAAGCCTCTGGGAGAGGGAGTTGAACCTGTAGCAGAGAAAGAGAATCCTCATATCTGAGCTCCTACCAAATCCTTCCTGTACTTGAAGTAAGCTGCACAGGCTCCTTCAGAGGAGACCATACAGGAGCCGAGGGGGTTGGAGGGGGTGCAGACGGTGCCGAAGAGCTTGCAGTCGGTCGGCAGGGCAACACCTCTTATCACCTTACCGCAGATACAGGCAGGGTGTTCTCTCGGCTTTGGAAGGGAGAGCTCAAACCTCTTCTCCGCGTCAAACTCTTCATACCTTGAGTTTATCCTAAGGGCGCTGTAGGGAATGTTTCCGAGCCCTCTCCACTCAAACTCCTTCCTGAGCTCAAAGACTTCCGCGACGAGCCTCTGAGCCTTGAGGTTCCCTTCGTAGCTAACGAACCTGCGGTACTGATTCTCAACCTCAGCCCGCCCTTGGGCTACCTGTCTCACTATCATGAGAACAGACTGAAGGATATCCACCGGCTCAAATCCCGATATTACAACGGGCTTTTGAAACTCCTCAGCGAAGTAGTGGTAGGGCTTAGTTCCTATTATCACGCTCACATGTCCCGGTCCTATGAAGGCATCTATCTCAACCCTTCCTATCTCCCTTATCTCCGGCGCATTTAGTATGTGCTGTATAGCTGCAGGGGTTATAACGTGGTTGCACACGACCGATAGGTTCTTGATCCCTTCTTCCTTCGCCTTCTTTATTAAAACGGCGGTCTGGGGAGTTGTCGTCTCAAAGCCTATGGCGAAGAAAACGACCTCCCTGTCCGGATTCTCCCTCGCTATCTTCAGGGTGTCCAAGCAGGAATAGACCATCCTAACATCGGAGCCCTCAGCCCTGAGATTCAGGAGGCTTTTTCTATCAGAGCCGGGCACCCTGAGAAGGTCTCCGTAGGAGCAGAGTATAACCTCTGGGCGTTTTGCCAGCTCTATGGCAAGGTCTATCCTGCTCATCGGCATAACACACACCGGACAGCCCGGACCGTGGACGAACCTCACCTTGCCCTCAAGGAGCTGGTCTATGCCGAACTTCATTATGGCGTGGGTATACCCCCCGCAGAACTCCATTATTGAGAACCCATCCCTTGGTAGGGAGGACAGCTCCCTCTCTATGCTCCTGAGGAGCTTCCTGACCCTTCCCGACTCCCTGAAGGCTTCCAAGCTGAGCTCCATTCCCGCCTCCAAAGTTGAATGCTGATTCATTAAACTTATATTATGCCTACCGGATGTCCAGAGTAAAGAGACTCAGAATAGAGCTAAAGGGTGCGGTTCAAGGAGTAGGCTTCAGACCCTTCGTTTACAGAACAGCAGAGGAGCTCGGTCTTAAGGGCTTTGTCATGAACGACTCAAGGGGAGTTCTGATAGAGGTGGAGGGTGAGGAAGAACATCTTGAGAGGTTCCTGATTGACCTCAACTTGAAGAAGCCTCCCCTTGCACACCTTTTCTCTCAGGGGGTTGATGAGCTTCCCCCTGCGGGTTATAAAAACTTTGAAATAAGGGAGAGTGAGGAGGAAGGTAGAAAGGAGGTCTTCATACTGCCGGACATAGCGACCTGTGATGAGTGTCTGAGGGAGCTCTTTGACACCTCCGACAGGAGGTACCTTTACCCTTTCATAAACTGCACCAACTGCGGTCCCAGGTTCACGATAATTGAGAAGCTACCCTACGATAGACCCAACACCACTATGAAGGTCTTTGAGATGTGCCCCGATTGTGAGAGAGAGTACAGAGACCCCTTAAACAGGAGGTTTCACGCCCAGCCCAACGCCTGCCCTGTGTGCGGACCCTGGCTCAGCCTCTACACTCCTTCGGGAGAGCTGATAGCCCAGAGGCAAAAAGCCCTTGAGCTGAGCTTGAAAATGCTGAAGGAGGGGAAGATTTTGGCTGTCAAGGGTATAGGTGGGTTTCACCTTCTGTGCGACGCAACCAGCGAGGAAGCTGTAAAAAAGCTTCGGGAGAGAAAGAGGAGACAGGGAAAGCCCTTTGCGGTTATGTTCAGAGACCTGTCTCAGGTAGAGGAGTATGCCAAGCCTACGGAGCTGGAGAAGGCTCTTTTACTTTCACCCGAGAGACCTATAGTTCTCGTCAGAAAGAAAAAGGAGCTCGCCCCCTCCGTTGCCCCGGGATTGAAGAGGGTTGGAGCCTTCCTGCCTTACTCACCTCTACATCACATCATCCTCAGAAACCTTCCCTTTCCCGTTGTGGCAACCTCAGGAAATCTATCGGACGAACCTATAGTCAAGGACAACGAAGAGGCTTTGGAGAGACTCTCGGAGTTCACCG
Source organism: Aquificaceae bacterium (assembly GCA_026983685.1). Classification (GTDB taxonomy): domain Bacteria; phylum Aquificota; class Aquificia; order Aquificales; family Aquificaceae; genus Hydrogenivirga. The sequence continues at coordinate 2,879 of JALSTO010000028.1, forward strand.
ATGCTCTCCTCCTCCACAACAGGGAGATAAGAAGAAGGTGCGACGACTCGGTCGTCAAGGTGATAGGTGGCTCTCCGACACCTCTCAGACGCTCAAGGGGCTACGCTCCTATGCCTGTAGGGCTTCCTGTAAAGCTCAGCAAGAGAGTTCTTGCTGTCGGAGGCATGCTCAAGAACACCTTCGCCCTCGGTATGGAGGATAGAGCCATACTCAGCCAGCACATCGGAGATATAGAGAACCTGACCACCCTTTCAGCCTTCGTAGAAGCTGTCTACGACCTTATGGGTCTTTATGAGTTCAGCCCCGAGCTCGTAGTGTGCGATCTTCACCCCCGATACGAGACTACCCGCTGGGCTGAGGAGTTTGCGAAAGAGAGGGGTATTCCCCTTCTGAAGGTTCAGCACCACTACGCCCACGTGCTCTCCTGCATGGCTGAGAACCGCCTTACAGAGGAGGTTCTCGGGGTAGCGTGGGACGGCACTGGCTACGGGGATGATGGGACCCTCTGGGGCGGGGAGTTCCTGCTCGCAAGCATGAGTGGATACAGGAGGGTGTTTCACTTCAGGAACTTCAGATTGATAGGCGGGGAGAAGGCTGTAAAGGAGCCAAGAAGAGTCTTTCTCTCTATTCTCTTTCATATATTCGGAAGGGACGCCTTCGGCGTGATTGATTTAAAAAGAACGGGATTGAAGGAGAAAGAAGCGGAAAACCTTTACATAGCCTGGGAGAAGGGTATAAACTCTCCCCTCTCTTCATCAGTCGGAAGGCTCTTTGACTGCGTCTCCTCACTCCTCGGTATAAGGCAACAGCTCTCCTACGAGGGTCAGGCTGCGATGATGCTGGAGGACCTCTACGACCCCTTTGTAAAGGGATACTATCCCTTTGAGCTCAGAGACGGAGAGATAGACTGGGCTCCCCTATTCTTAGCTATGCTTGAGGAGAAGGACCCGAGGCTCGCCTCCTCACGATTCATAAACACGCTGGCTCAGATAACCCTGAGGGTAGCAACGGAGCTCGGAACCCGGAAGGTTTGCCTTTCGGGAGGCGTTATGCAGAACGACCCCCTCGTGAGCAGGATAAAGGAATCCCTTGAGGACAAGGGCTTTAAGGTCTATACCCACAGAAGAGTTCCCCCAAACGACGGAGGGCTTTCCCTCGGACAGCTCATGGCGGGAGCGCTATATTAAAAATGAATGTCTGTTCAGGAGGTTTGAGCCATGTGTAGAGACTGCGGATGTTCTATAACCGACCACGACCACAGCCACGAAGACCACCACACCAACCCTTCCCTTGAGGATAGGAAGAAGGTGGAGGTACTTACAAAGATACTTGACGAGAACGACAGACAGGCTAACTCAAACAGGGAGCACTTTGAAAGGCACGGGATACTTGCAGTCAACCTGATGAGCTCGCCCGGAGCAGGAAAGACCACCCTTCTGGAGAAGACCATAGAGCTTTTGGGCGACGAGCTGAGGATAGGCGTTATAGAGGGGGACTTGGAGACGAACAGGGACGCGGAGAGGATAAGGGCTAAGGGCGTACCCGCCCACCAGATAACCACAGGGCAGGCGTGCCACCTTGACGCCTTTATGGTTCACGAGGGTATCCACCACCTGCCCCTTGAGGAGCTTGACATAGTTTTTATAGAAAACGTGGGCAATCTCGTATGTCCCGCAAGCTACGACGTGGGCGCTCATATAAATGTCGTTCTACTTTCCACAACCGAAGGTGATGACAAGCCTGAGAAGTACCCCGTCATGTTCAGGAGTGCTGAGCTCATGCTCATAACAAAGATTGACCTGCTCCCCTACATGGACTTTGACCTTGAGAAGGCGGTCAGCTCAGCAAGGAGCGTAAACCCCAAGATAGATGT